>JBFGOQ010000038.1:0-23499 GCA_041565075.1 Gammaproteobacteria bacterium | reverse complement strand
GCACCATGCCTATGAAGCTCCAGTGATCTTTGCGGAGGATGATCAGCGCGAGCACAAATTGCAGGCCCAACCCCCAAATGATCGGCCGCAATTTAACCTTGGTGAGGTGATACGACATCGACCAGGCCAATCCGACCAGGGCCACCATGCCTAAGATACTTATGAGGTTGATAGCGGGCTCCCGTCAGTTGTTATTCGTCGCCGTCGCTGCCAGCTGCCATGGCAGGCGCCTCAATATAGCCGCGACCCACCACCTGCGACAACCTCGATGCCCCCGAATCGGCTCATGCGCCAGTGCAATTCCGTGGATGGCCAGGTAACCCGCCAGCCCCAGGCGGAATCCGCAAACGGCACTAACGGCCGGCCACCAGAAGCCATCATGCGATACCGGAATTCCTTTTCCAGCCAGCCCGGCAAAAGCATTTCCAGGCGACCAAGGGCCGCACCCAATGGGATGCAGAAGCCAGCGCCGAGGGTGTAAAGGGTTATGATTCAGATCTCACTCACTGGGCAATAATATGCCGTGCAACGGCGCAGTGACTTGCCTGGCAACTCGGTCAGCCGTAAAGGTGAGCGCGAAATATGTACCTGGAAATGAAGATTGTCCATGTGTCTGCAGTAACGCTAAGTATTGGCCTGTTCGCTTATCGCGGTCTGCTGATGCTGCGTCGCTCAGAGCAACTCGATTCGCGCGTGTGGCGCACCCTGCCCCATGTTGTCGATACCATTCTGCTGGTCAGTGGTCTTGGTCTGGTGTTCTATCTGGGGGGCGCTCCGCTTCAGGAGCCGTGGCTGCAGTTCAAGTTAGCGCTGATCATGCTCTATATCTTCGTCGGTGCCGTGGCGCTTCGCTATGGAAAAACCTACAAGATTCGCATAGCCGCTCTTATGGTGGCGCTCCTGCTCGTCCTGCTCATCGTTGTTACTGCGCTGGGCCATGCGCCGCCTGGTTTGTGACCTCCTCTTAACCAACCAGGCCGCAGTCAGTCAAACGCCGATGGCTTTGGCCGCGTCGACGTAGTCGTAACCCAGATCTCTGGCTACCGCTTCGTAAGTTACTTTGCCCGCGTGTACATTGAGCCCATGCATGAAATGTGGATTCTCAGAGAGGGCTTTCTTGTAGCCCTTGTCAGCCAGGCTGATGGCAAACGGCAGAGTGGCGTTTGCCAGCGCAAAGGTCGATGTGCGCGGGACCGCGCCCGGCATGTTGGCCACACAATAGTGTACGACGTCATCGACCACATAAGTTGGATCCTGGTGGGTGGTGGCTTTGCTGGTTTCGAAACAACCGCCCTGGTCGATAGCAATATCGACTACCACCGTACCCTTGCGCATGGCTTTCAGGTGCTGGCGGGTGACTAGTTTTGGAGCCGCGGCGCCGGGGATCAGCACCGAGCCGACCACGAGGTCGGCCTGGGTCACGTATTGATCGAGCATGTCGCGTTTTGAAAAGATGGTCATCAGGCGCGGGCCATACAAGGCATCCAGCTCAGCCAGTCTCGGTATCGAGATGTCCATCACCGCCACGGTAGCGCCCATGCCCATGGCAATGCGTGCGGCATTCTCGCCAGCCACGCCGCCGCCAATTACCAGAACCTTGGCAGGAACCACCCCGGGTACGCCGCCCAGCAAGGTGCCATTGCCACCCTGGCGTTTTTCCAGGCAATGTGCACCCGCCTGGATTGAAAGCCGGCCCGCTACTTCGCTCATCGGCGCCAGCAGGGGAAGGCCGCCATCGCCATCAGTGACCGTCTCATAGGCAATCGCTGTGCAGCCGGATTCCACCAGCAGTCGTGTCTGTTCCGGATCGGGGGCAAGGTGCAGGTAGGTAAAGAGGATCTGGCCTTCGGCAAGCATTTTGCACTCAACCGGCTGTGGCTCTTTAACCTTGATGATCATCTCGGCACGCTCGAAAATTTCTTTTGCGCTACCGACAATTTCCGCCCCTGCAGCGGCGTAGTCTTCGTCTTCCAGGCCTATGCCGCTGCCCGCGTTAGTTTCGACCATGACCTTGTGGCCATGATGCACGAGCTCATAGGCGCCGCCGGGCGTCAAACCAACCCGGTATTCGTTGTTCTTGATTTCCTTGGGTACGCCAACCAGCATAGCGGTCTCCATTGAAGCGCGACATGCGTTTTTCTAAAGAGCTTGAGTAGCCCCGCCTTGATTGCCTGTCGCAGGCCTGTTACAGCTTGCGAGCGTCGGGATTTTATCACCCTGAGCTGTGATTTACCCCTTGTCATTGGGTTGATTTTGGTGCAATTAAGGCTTGGTCTTGCCGCAGTGCATCGTGTGAAATCAGTATTTGAACCACCCTGTTGACTCGACAGTGCCTGATCAACCAAGGTGCGGTTTCAGCTATATTATTTCAGGCGGCATTTACGCGGAGATATCAATGGCAAATGGCGTTCGCATCGTCGCGGTAAGCAAAGAAAACTTTGATGATTTACTGCCCCTGATAGAAGGTTATCAGCGGTTCTATCAGGTGGAGAATATCGAACCGGAACGCAACCGAAGATTCTTCAGTCAGCTACTTGAAAAGCCCGAGGAAGGAGTGCAGTTTTTGGCTTACTCAGAAGACAAACCGGTGGGCTTTGTCACTTTGTACTTCCCCTATTCGAGCACCCAGGCCGCGGCTTTTGCGCTTATGAATGATCTGTTTGTTGCAAGTGAAATTCGGGGGCAGGGTATCGGTCTTGCGCTCATCGAAAAAGCCAGGGAAGTTGCTGCGGCAAGGGGTTTTGACAAGCTTTCATGGATGACCGCCGAGGACAATACCGTCGCGCAGCAGCTTTATAAAAAACTGGATGCCGACAAGAGCACCTGGCTGGAGTATGCGCTTAAAACATAAATATAATCAGTAAGGTAGCTAGTTCACGCTAGCTTGCCAGCACCCGCGAAACCGCGTCATTCCAACCTGACAACAAAGTCGCGCGGTCACTGGAGTCCATGCTGGCTTCAAACCGGGCATTTGCTTTCCAGGTCGCGCGAAACTCTTGCGGATCGGGGTAGATGCCAGCGCGCCAGCCTGCAAGATAGGCAGCACCCAACGCCGTGGTTTCCATGATCGCGGGACGTTCGATGGTCAGATCAAGTATGTCGGCCAGAAATTGTACGAACCAGTCATTCTTTACCATGCCCCCATCGACACGCAGCACCATGGGGGAAACACCGTCTTTCGACATCGCTTTGAACAGGTCACAGGTCTGGTAAGCCACCGCTTCAAGCGTTGCGCGCACAAGCTCGGCAGGCCCCGAGGCGCGCGTCAGGCCGAAAATTGCGGCGCGCACATCGGGTCGCCAGTGTGGCGCACCCAGGCCGGTAAAGGCGGGAACCAGATAGACGCCACCGTTACCTTGCAGGCTCCGCGCAAGTGCCTCGCTGTCTTTCGCACTCTTGATTATGCGCAGACCGTCTCGCAGCCATTGCACTGCGGCGCCCGCCATGAAAATCGAGCCCTCCAATGCATAACTGGTCTTGCCGTCCAGGCGGCTGCCAACGGTAGTCAGGAGGCGGTTTTGCGATTGCACGGCGCGCTCGCCGGTATTTAACAGGACGAAGCAGCCGGTTCCATAGGTACTCTTGATATCGCCGGTTTCAAAACAACCCTGCCCGATGGCAGCGGCTTGCTGATCGCCGGCGATACCGAGTATGGGTAAAGCCGCGCCGAAGATGTCCGGGCGGGTGACGCCGAAGTCCGCCGAACAATCCAGTACCTCCGGTAACAAATTCTCGGGTATGTCGAAGCGCTCCAGCAGGAGCGGGTCCCAGGCTTGTTGGTGGATATTGAACAAGCCCGTGCGGCTGGCGTTTGTAGCATCGGTGACATGGGACTTGCCACCAGTCAGTTGCCAGGCGAGCCAGCTGTCGACGGTGCCGAAGGCGAGGGCGCCCTTTTCGGCGGCCGCCCGGGCCCCGCTGACATTATCCAGCAGCCAGGCGAGCTTGGTGCAGGAAAAATAAGGATCCAGCAGCAAACCTGTGCGCGCCTGGAATTCGGCCTCCTGGCCTTCGGCGCGACGCTCCCGGCATTGTTCTGCGGTGCGGCGGTCCTGCCAGACGATGGCATTGGCCAGCGGTACACCAGTCTTGCGATCCCAGAGCACCGTGGTTTCGCGCTGGTTGGTGATGCCGATCGCGCGAATTTTCGCGCCCTTATCGCTGGCTTGCCGGAATGCCCGTCGGGCGACTTCAAGGGTCGAGGCCCAGATTTCCATTGCATCATGCTCGACCCAGCCCTCACTGGGAAAAATCTGCGAAAATTCCTTCTGGGCGGTGGCCAGGGCCTGCATGGAGGCGTCGAAAACGATTGCCCTGCTGCTGGTAGTTCCCTGGTCGATAGCTAGGATTGCTGACTGGTCCATCGCAAGATCATAAATCAATTCGCTCTATTTGCGCGTGCTCGCCGCCGCGATTGCCATCCCCATGCCCAGGCAGTAATACAATGGCCGGGAGCCGAAAATGAAAATCCGACCACGGTGAGCGAGGTATACAGATGGCGATGAACATAAAGAACCTGCCTGGATCTTCTATCTTGCTGATCGTGCTGATACTCGCGGCCTGCACCGACAGCGGCGAATCGGAAGCGAGCCTGGAGCTGACGGGCCGCACGATGGGCACGCGCTTTAACGTGCAGGTTGCGGCCATGCCGACCAAGGTTGACAAGGATCAACTGGCCGCTGATATCCGGGCCAGGCTGGAGGAAATCAACGCCAAGATGTCCACCTACGACCCGGAGTCTGAAATATCCAGGTTCAACCGACATGCAGGCGCCGACTGGTTTCCGGTCTCTGATGCGACTGCCCGGGTGGTGGCCGCAGCAATAGAGGTGAGCATCGCGACCGACGGAGCCTTTGATGTAACGGTCGGGCCGCTGGTAAACCTGTGGGGGTTCGGGCCCGAGTCAGTGCTGACCGCGATGCCCGATGCCAGCGTGATCCAGGCTGCCCTGGCGCGTATCGGCTACCAGAAACTCGCTGTGCGGGATGACCCGCCAGGACTGCGAAAATCCGAGCCCACGCTTTACGTGGATCTGTCCGCGATTGCCAAGGGCTATGGTGTGGATCAGGTTGCGGAATTACTGGAGCGTTATGAGATCCACGATTACCTGGTGGATATCGGCGGGGAGTTGAGAGTGCAGGGCGAGAACGCCAAGGGCCGGCCGTGGCAGGTCGCCATCGAGAGCCCGGTCGAAGACCGCAAGCCCTTCAGAATCCTGAGCATGAGCAAAGGCGCTGTAGCGACTTCGGGCAATTATCGCAATTACTTCGAATTGGGCGGCCAGCGCTTCTCGCACACCCTAGATCCTCGTACCGGTCGCCCGGTGACTCATAACCTGGTTTCCGCCACTGTGTTAGCTGACGATGCCATGACTGCCGACGCCTGGGCGACGGCCCTTATCGTGCTCGGCCGGGATAACGGGCTGACGAAAGCCGAGGAGCAGGGCCTGGCCGTGTTCTTGTTATCCGGGTCGGGGCAGCAGCTGGAATCGTCTCTGAGCACGAAAATGCAAGCCTTGATCAACTGACCGGGGACGGTCAGGAATTTCGTTGCGGACCCACCGCTGCCGACATTGCGCGGGCCCTGTCAGGCAATGCCCGAGTGGTATGTAACAGACTCACCCAGAAAGATTGGTCAAATAGCTAGGAGCTTCGGGCGGTACGCGGGAGCGCTCGACAATTATCCACCGTTAGATCGGTAAATGGCCGCCAAGGCTTCACTGGTGACAGTCATTGCAGGCGTTGCCAATTGCGTGTTCCTCCTTACCGGCATGGCAGATCATGCAAGTGGATTCGTGATTGACTTTCCAGCTGTGTGGGCGATGGCAGGACAGGCATTCTGAATGTGATGCTACGGTATGAATTGCCGATTCTGCCAGTTGGATTTCATGGCACTCTCTGCAATCATCGTCACTCATCAATGGCTTGGTGTGCGGCTTATGACACTCTTTACAATCCCAATGCATCATTGCTGATTCACCGCCATCAGGAAAAATTTCCGAGCCAACCTGCATGAACTGGTGGCATTCGAGGCAGTCATCGCGATTGGGCCTGAGGCCTTCGCGCCCAACTGCCTTGAATTTGTGACACACGGTACAGTGCTGATCCATAGCCGATTTCTCGAGCGTCGTATGCTTGTGGCATTCCTCGCAAAGTTGTTGCTGCGGCTCAAAATCATGCAGCGATGGTGAATGACACCTGATGCATTGAATTTTTTGTTTTCCGACATGTTCCTGGTGTCCTGCTTCGGCCAGCACTGCCTGCCAGTGGCCCAGGCCAGAAACCTGACCTTCCGTCTTGCCGCCATTTGTATGGTGACAACGCACACAAATCGAGTTCTCCAATTCAGGTTTGTGTCGTGGCTTTTCCGGCGGATCGGTGAGATACACGTATAACTGATTCAGATTGCTCTTTAAGTTGGGTCGATGACAGTCGTGGCACGTGATATCGGAATGAACGCTATCCGCCCATTTTTCATATGCCTCATCCATTATGTGGCAGCTGGTGCAGAACGCGGGATCATGTTGGGTGTAGTCGTAAACCTTGTAGCCCGTTAAGGCAAAGACAATTGCCAGCACGACAATAACAGCTGTGGCTACCGGGCCCATTTTTTTTATGCGCATGATTTATTCGCTTTGCCAGGCCTTTTTAAATGCTGACCGCCTCAAGTTTGCAAGCAGGCGACCGATAATTCAATTCGTATCGGACCAAATTCCCATATCCTTGACAGCCAGCCCCTGGCACCCGACGCATCTGCCATAATCTCAGCCAATCTTCATCTGAGTGGTCTGCCCTTTGAAACGGCTGTCCGGCAGCTGTCATCGGCCGGGAGTACGCAATATCCGAAATTGCCGAAGGCATGGCGATCTGAGAAAATCGTGCATCGGTCAAAGGGTTGTCTGTGGCAGGGTCAGGCAAGGTGCGGATACTGTTTGTGGCGCTGCTGTCCGAATACCTGGCACAAAGATTTGACGGCAAGGGGTCTGGCGCAAAAAGAATGACTGGCGTTCGAAAACTGAGTATCTCGTAACATGACTGGTAAATTAGTCGGCGCAGGGGCGTTTATCTTGCTGATCGTCTTCCTGATTGCGGCCGATGCGCAGGAAGCTCCGCAGGTCGCGGCCGCAGAGGGATTTTCTGGATATGTCGGCGCACCCGAATTCTCAGTTGTACCTCGCAAAGAAGATCTGGTTTTTTATCCTTGCAGCCAATGTCACGAGTATCTCGAACCCGACAGCTCTGTGCGTGAGTTGATGGCCCCGCACGATATCAATCTGGATCATGGCGCAGGTCGCTTCTGGTGCCTGTCCTGTCATACACTGGGAGACCGCGACCAATTGAATTCGGCCATGGGCGAACCCGTCGATTTTGATGCCGCACACCAGGTTTGCGGAAGTTGTCATGGAGGTCGTCACAAAGACTGGTATTTTGGAGCCCATGGCAAACGTCAGTCTGGCTGGAACGAACCCCGGGTGATTTACAATTGCACCCACTGCCACGACGCACACAGACCGGCGATTCAGCCCCGTAAGCCAATGCCACCGCCCAAAGTTCGTGCCGGTCTGAGTTTGCCGGATTGGCAGCGGCACGAGTCAAAGCCGGTCTGGGAAAAAAACTCGGATAATCAGCAGCCGGAGAAGCCAGATGGGAAAAAATAAAGTCAAGGGTGGCGCTGGTGACGGGCATGACAGCGCCCGGCGTAATTTCTTTCGCAAATTAGGTCAGGCTGCACTGGCTGCAGGCGTCAGCATTCCCAGCATGGCCACGCCCGCCTGGGCAGGTGCCACCTTCCTCGAAGCCTTTGGTGATTTCTTCCAGCAGCATTACAAGAAAATGAGCCGCGAAGAAATACAAAGCGCTTTGGAGAGAATCGAACGTAAAGCAAAAGAAAGGTATGGCGTCGACATAAATTGTGAAGATACGCCAGCAAAGAAGAATGCCGTATATGGTTATGCCTTGAATATCTCGAAATGCCAGGGTTACCGGGATTGTGTGCACGCTTGCGTCGAGGAGAACAATCTGGGTCGCGACTCTCAGGTCGAATATATAAGAGTCCTCGAGATGAATCGGGGCAGTACCAATCTGGAAGAATCCGATCACTACTATGATCCGGAGACGGTTCCGACGGAAGGCAAGTACTACATGCCGGTCCAGTGCATGCAGTGCGATAATCCACCCTGCGTGAAGGCCTGCCCCGTCGAAGCCACTTGGATGGAGCCGGACGGAATTGTCGTAGTTGATTACGACTGGTGTATAGGCTGCCGCTATTGCATGTCGGCATGTCCTTATTCAGCCAGGCACTTCAACTGGACGGAACCGGAAATTCCGGCAGATGAAATCAACCCGGATACGCATTTTTTGGGCAATCGTCCTCGGCCAAAAGGTGTCGTGGAAAAATGCCATTTCTGCATTCAACGTACTCGCAAAGACAAGCAGCCGGCATGCATGGAAGCCTGCCCAACCGGCGCGCGGATCTTCGGCAATTTGCTCGACCCGAGCAGCGAGATTCGATACATCCTTGCCAACAAAACAGTTTTTCGGCTCAAGGAAGAACTCGGGACAGAGCCGAAGTTCTGGTACTTTACGGATTGACGGGCCGATTCCTTAAATGATTCGTTTTTTATATGCGGCTGTGCGCGAGGCCTGGCAGGGCAGCAATCGCTATCGGGCCTGGATTCTGGTCTTACTGCTGATCGCAGGCTATGGCCTGCTTGCCTATGTCGGGCAGCTCAGGCACGGTTTGGTCGTGACAGGTATGAGCGACCAGGTTTCCTGGGGCTTCTACATCGCTAATTTTGCTTTCCTGGTAGGGATTGCTGCAGCGGCAGTGTTGCTGGTTATTCCTGCCTACGCGTTTCACCGCAAAGATGTCAAAGAAGTCGTGCTGTTGGGCGAAGCCATGGCTGTGGCGGCGGTGACCATGGCGATGATGTTTGTGATTGCGGACCTGGGACGGCCTGATCGAATCTGGCATATGATCCCAATTCTCGGTCGGTTTAATTTTCCAATATCTTTGCTTGCCTGGGATGTCGTTGTATTGAGCGGCTATCTCGCACTCAACCTTTGTATTCCTTTTTACATCCTGTTTAAACGCTGGCGTGGGGAGGAACCAAGTTTCCGGCTGTATTTCCCATTTGTGGTTCTGGCAATGTTCTGGGCCATATCGATCCACACGGTGACCGCCTTTTTGTTCTCCGCCAATTCAGGGCGGGCTTTCTGGCACACTTCATTGCTGGCGCCACGCTTTATCGCTTCCGCCTTTGCTTCTGGTCCGGCGCTGATCATCATAAGCCTTCAGATTCTGCGAAGGGTCACCGGTTACCCGGTCAAACAAAGTGTGATCGACATGCTGGCGATCATCATGATGATATCGATGCAGATCACAGTGTTTTTTATAATTGCGGAGTTATTTACTGATTTCTACAACGAGGGTGCACATGCGGCCTCGATCCATTATCTGTTTTTTGGTCTGCAAGGCCTGCATGGACTGAGAAACTGGATCTGGGCTTCTCTGATCATGAATGTTGCCGCCATGATTATTCTCACAGTCAATCCGCTGCGTAAGAATGGCCGCATGTTGAATGTGGCGGCAGTACTGGCCTTCTCGGGCATTTGGATAGAAAAGGGAATGGGCCTCGTGATTCCCGGTTACATTCCAACACCGCTCGGCGAAGTATTTGAATATAGCCCCACGAGTACCGAGGTCGCGGTCTCAATGGCAATTTGGGCGATCGGCCTGCTAATTTTCACAATATTGGCGAAAGTGGCTATCGCCATCGAAACAGGGCGGGTTAAAGCAGCTCCAGGACTCGCCCAAGACACTGCTTGATTTTATCGCTTGTTAAGCACCACTCAGGAATCGAACAGACTCGGGGTTAAATGTGAAAGCCAGCACGATACTTGGATCACTCTTTTTCCCGCCGTTTCTCCCAGGCTTCCTGAAAGATCGCCTTGAGTTCAGCCAGAACTTCCACTGAGTTTTTGTCCATTCTGGCGAGATCGAATGCGTGGATCCCGGTGACGGCTTCATCATATTTAGCACTTAATGCGTCCATCTGGCACTTGCTCGCACCCGGCCAGTTCAGAGACTCATAATATAGTCTTGTCCAATTCAGGTAGCCTCTTGCTATATTGAGTCGATGCAGCGCCCGTTCGGCCTGTTCGGCCACCATCGGTATCTTTTCTGCATTCGTCGGGTTGTGGCATGCTTCGCAAGCGTCGGCAAGTATTTCCCGATACTGAGGCCTGCGATTCATAGCGCTATGGCAAGTCGTACAGGTCGGAGCAATCCTGTCCTCTTGCAGCGCCTTGTAATGTCTGCTTTGTTTGAACTGGGTCGCTTTGTCCTGATGACAGTTGCCACAAGTGTCGGGCTGATTCTTGTAAAACAGGAGATTATCCTGATTAGTGGCAGCGAGCATGCCCTGATGTGCCGTTTCAGCGTCACTGCTTGTCGCATCACCGCCATGGCAATCGCTGCAACTCAGGCCGCTTGCAGCATGCGCTGATTCGCGCCAGTCTTGATAGTACGCATGCAGCTTCGGGTGTTGTGCATAAAAGCCCGGATTCGAGTGACAGGCGTCGCAACTATCTCGCGTAGCTTCTGAGGCAATAGCCCCACTTGCGAGAAACAGCGCAGAGAACATCATCGAGATAAAGGTCTTTTTCATCGAAACCGTCCAGGATTGTTAAAAATTATCCAACCCGAAACATTCTTGAATCATGTAACCACTTGTTTTTTAAAGAAACTTACTTGCTTTGTGACTGGCAAAAGCAGATCCTCGCAGCGTCAAAATGTCTCGGATTTGACCCACTCTAAAGTATACTATTTTGCTTCGACAGGCGACCGTCAGCCGGGTTCAGGCAAGGTTCAGGTCGAGGTTATCATTATACTTTGGGACTAAAATTTAGGTCCCTGTGCCGGTTTCTGGGAGAGCATTTAAAATGAACGCACGCTCGAGCATATTTTTCCTTCTATCGATTGCTGTTGGGTTAGGCGCTTTGGCGTTTGCGGCCGATGCCAGCGGAAATGGCGCAGCACCGAGCTATGCCAAAATGTGCCTGGGTTGTCATGGTGGCGAAGGCGTCAGCGCCAGGCCCGAGGTTCCGACCATCGCGGGGATTTCTACTCCAGTACACGCGGATGCGTTGATAGCCTACCGGGACGGCACTCGAAAATGTGCCGATCCCAAGTCCAAAATGATGTGTGCGGTTTCTGCCAAACTCACCGATGAGCAAATCGAGGTATTGGCAGAATATTTCGCGGCAATGACGTTTAAGCCTGCGACACAGGAGTTCGATGCCGCGTTGGCCGCCAAAGGGACCGAAATCCATAATGAACATTGCGAAAAGTGTCACACAGCGGGCGGAAGCGAGCCTCTGGATGACTCCAGTATTCTTGCAGGGCAATGGTTACCGTATCTGCAATTGAGTCTCGCGCAATTCGCCAAGAATGAACGCGATCAACCAAAGGCTATGCAGGCCAGGTTTGAGCAGTTGTCTGAGTCAGACCTGGAAGCGCTTGCGCATTATTATGCGAGCCAACAGTAAAGTCGATGGTGATAAGCAGCCAGTAATTTAGCGGCAGCGCAAACAAGCGAAGATGCAGCCTCTGCCGAGTTTACAGGCATGAATGAAAAGACCTCGCATTGCGAGGTCTTTTCGTATGATGGCCGTGGCCACAAAGCCCAAGTGGTCAGAACCGCAGGCGCAAGCCTAGCTGGATCCGATAAACAGAAGGCAATCTCGAAATCGCCGGTTTGGGAATGATCGACTCCGGCGTGCCCGCGTAGCTCGCGCCCGGGGTAAGCTCATACTGATTACCGACAATTTCGACATTGGCCGGCGCGACGTTGGAAGGTGCCGTAAAGGTCTCCACCCGTCCCCAGTCATCATTGATCAGGTTCATAAAGTTCTCGATATCCAGTATGAACTCGATGTTCTTGTCTTCCATGAAGCCAAACTCCTGCACCAGTCGCAGGTTCACCGAGTGGATCCAGTCGGTTTCGCAGGAATTACGTGTAACGATGGAGCCACGAGCGCCGCGCAGGCACTCATCACGATCGATGAAGGTGTTCAGGTCAGCCAGAAAATCCGAATCCCCCGTGATGATGGGGTCGTTGACGCCGGTGGGCACATAGAAGCGTTGCGGCCCCGGGTTGTCGCCTTCACTACCGAAATCGGCGAGGAAAGTTCCGCCAAAGGTGGGAATGCCCTGGCTGCCAAACACGTAACTGTACTTGGGTCCCGAGCGTCCGATATAAACCAGGCCAAGCCGGGTCCGGTTATCGCCGAACAGTTCCTTTTCCCATGACAGTGTCGATGTGATGCGGTGATCGGTCTGATAGCGCGCATCTGCCAGGTTCGGGTTGTTCAGGTCGGACTGTGGATCGAAAGCGTAGGTCTCGAATCCGACGAAGCGGTTATACGAGCGAACCTCGTCGATGTCCTGGTGGGTATAGCCAAAGGTCCCGTCGAACAGGCCCATGTCGGTTTCGAAAGTCTTGGCAACATCGATGCTGTAAATCTGGCCGCCACCCCGGGAGGTATTGCGTACGATGTAATCGCCGTCGGCGGGTGTGTCGTAGACAGGCCTGCCATCGGGTGCGCTGCCGATAACGCGGCGGCGCCCCTCGAAGATGTCATAGCCATTGTTGACGTCGGAATGCACCGCGGTCACTGATACGTCCCAGTCGTCACCCAGTCCGATTCCCGACAGGTCCATGTTGTAATCAAAACCGAGGCTGTACTTCCAGGTGCTCATGGGCTTGAAGTTGGGATCGATCGCATCCACGGCCACGTCCGGGTTAAAGCCGATGTATTGCTGGAAATTGGTAAACGCCGCGGTCGGGTCGGGCAATGCAGTGACGGCTGCATCGATCGAGTCAGACACGGGAGGACCGAAGAAAGGCGCCAGGAAACTGGCGAATGTCCTGGTAACGCCATTGCCCGAATAGCTGTTGCCGAGCATGATCAGTGGCGTGCCGCCACCGAATAGTCCCGCGCCGCCGCGCAGCGTCAGCCGATCGGTTGCGTCCCAGTTGAACCCGAATCGTGGCAGCCACAAGTCTTTGCCGTCGAGGTTTTCGGTGTTGGCGAAACCATTGCGGCTCTGGAACGCAGTGTTCAACGGAATCGGGCTGTCATTCTCATACGTGTCCCGCCGCAAGCCGAATTTGAACACCAGGTCATCGGCGATGTTCCACTCGTCCTGCAAATAGATGCTGTTAACGGCCATCTCAAAGTTGGCCTCGGCATCCTTGGGCGTGCCGGAATTCGCATTACCGTATAAGACGAAGCCGACGTCTCTGGCCTCAAGGTCATCCAGCGAGAAAAACACGTAATTACCCTTGGAAAACGGTACGAAGAGGTTTCTCACTTCGTATTCTTCCTGCTCGAAGCCTACCGTGAAAATGTGGTTGCCGCGTTCGTAATCGGCTTTCAGCTTGATCTGGCGTGACTTGTTATCGAGCTCATTGGTGTGGCGGAAACGGTCACCGCCCGCGGCAATCGTGCCACCGGCAAGTGTAAATATTGTGAAGTCGGGGGTCGTGGTATCGACGCTGATCTGACGATTCTCTACATCCTTGAAGCCGATCTTGAATTCCGTGGACAAGCTGTCCGTCCAGTCCGAAAACGCATGCGCCGAAAAAGCCGTGAGTTTTTCGTTAATGTTATAGCGATTGGACTGCAGTACCGCCACTTCGGGAAAATCGTCGAACAGTACATCGCCGTCTGCAACCTGGTAGCTGGCCACCGCACGATGCTGTTCATTGATGTTCCAATCGATCTTGAGCAGGTACTTCTCGTCTTCGTCAGTGTCGCTTGCATCGAAGCGGCCGGGGTCGAAACCATATTCGTCATTGAAGATATCGATAGCACGATTCACATCCGCCTGAGTAACACCTGCGATATTGTCGATGGTCTGGGTATTGGAGGGCAGGGTGGTCTCAAATTTCTCGTAATTGGCGAAAAAGAAAAGTTTGTCCTTGACGATGGGGCCGCCAAGCGTAAAGCCGTACACATCCTCGTCAAAATCCCGCACACCGACATTGACGCCGTCCGAGGTGTCGCCAGTGAGGCTGTCACCGGTAGTAAAGCCATACAGGCTGCCATGGAACTCGTTGGTTCCGGACTTGGTGACGATATTTATGTTACCGCCGATAAAATTACCGTACTCGACGTCGAAAGGCGCTACGTTGACATTGATCTCCTGTATCGCATCAATGGAAATAGGTGCACGCTGGGTCGCAGAGGCATTTTTCGAGAGTCCGAAGTTGTCGTTTTGAGCAACCCCGTCAATCGTCACGCTGTTAAAGCGAAAATTCTGCCCGGCAACTGAGACCGCCGGGCCGCGCGCCACGCTGTTGTCAACCAGGATCTGAGGGTCCGTGGCGATTGTGCTCACAAAATCTCTGGAAATGGAGGGCACGGACTCGATCTGCTCGGCCGAAAAGTCTTTGCCCACGCCAACGCGCAGCTCCGTTCCCACCATTCTGCCCGTGGTAACGACTTCCTCGAGCTGTCTCGCGCGCTGTACCAGCAGATCAATCTGCTCGGTGCGATCCAGTTCAAGATAAATTTCAGTCACCGTTTGACCTGAGAATTCACTACCGCTTTGCACCTGCACGACATAAGGACCGCCAACTGCGAGCCCGCGGGCGTTCACCACTCCGAAGGCATTGGTCGTGAATGTCTGCACCCTGCCTGTAGGAACATGGGTGATCTGGACTGGCACATCGGCAGCATTGGCACCGGAGTCGTAGGAGGCAACGACCCGCAGGGTAGACGAGGTCGCCTGCGCCAGGGCTGTGCCATTCAGTGCGAGCGCCACGAGAAAGATAAGACCTAAGGACCAGGGAGCAGGGGTGCGTTTCATGCGAATTCTCACTTTGTTTTATGTTGGAGAAGGGGAGAAACTGAGGCGAGTATAGTTTATTCGCAACAAGTCGGTGAAGAATCTCCGGGCATTCAGCCAGCCGGCCCGCGGTGCGACGAGCGACGACGAAGTCAGCTGGTTCTCGATTCGCCTGTTCCCGATCTGAACAGGCCTGAGACAAATATTTTTGAATCAGATGCTTAAGAAAAGTTTTTCAGTATTATTCGAGGCCATGAGCCTTACTGCAAGCTGGTTGGGATAAGCGACTGAAAAAACCGGCACCTGGCGGCACTGCTCGCGATCCCATGGCACCGCTTCAAAACTGCCGACCTTCCAGCTTGCAGAGCGCATCGCGCACCTGCCCGGGCATGGCGGTCTTGCAGGCGTTGCGATAGTCGAAACAAACGATCAGCCCGGAACCCCGGGCGGCGACGGCTTGTGCATTTTTCGACCACACCAGGTATTGCATCAGGAATCGATCCGTTTTGATTTCTGTTACGCGGGCACCGACATCCACGGCATCGGGATAGGTCAATGGCAGGCGGAAGCGACACTCAGTGTGCGCGAGTATCGGGCCAATGCCTTGCCCGTGAATGAAATCAGGTACTTCGAGGCGCTCGAAATATGCGATTCGTGCAGCTTCGAAATAGCGAAAATAAACCGCGTTATTGACATGCCCGAATGCATCCATTTCTCCCCATACGACGGGTAAAGGCACGACCACAGGATATGCCGAAAGGAGATTGCTGCTTGCGTTTTCGGACATTGTTCGATTCTAACCCGAACACGCCGGACCGCGCCCTTGGGAGCATCCGCGACGCACGCTTATATCGTGGCCGAACAGGGCGGTGACGCAGCGTCAGGCGATGGACGATCAGAAGTTACGCACGAGCTCCAGCCACAAAACCTGCTGGGTGTAATTGGGCAAAAACTCGCCCAGCGTCAGCACGCTGCCAATCGTAGCTTGCGATACGCCCTCGATAGACCAGTCGCGGGAATGGTAGCGTTCATACTGGTAGCGCATTTTTGCCGAGTATCGCTCGTGAAACGCGCTGATGAAACTGATCGAGATTGTTTCGAGATCAGCACTCAGATCGGGAAAGGCAACAGCGGTCGTGCCGGGAGCTATTGCACTTTTACCCGTCGAGTCGGAGCGCGTGTACTGGAATTGCAGCTGCCGTTGATTGTCCTCGCTGCGTAAGTCGATGCCAAATCCACCCGTGACAAAGCGGTCTTCGCCCGTGCCTTGCCAGAGACTGCCGGAGTCTCCTGTCTGCAGGTAATCAATGGTCTGCCGGGAAACAAAACCATGTGTGCTGATCCTGGCATTGGGCGAGTAGCTCGCATCAAGTGTAATCGTTCTGTCCGTACTCTCATTTAGACCGACCACAGACTGCGGGTATTCGTCGCTGGAGTAATCACCGCGCAGAGACAGGCTGAGCGACGGGTGCGGATCGACGTCTATATTGGCAGAGACCAGATCGCGCTTGCGATCGGCCAGGTTGAACTTCCGTAACAGGGGATTTTCGGGTGGGTCCAGCATACTGACCGGCCGGTAACCCGACCCGTCCCGATCCTCGCGCCTGAGCGAGAAGCCGATGCCGACGACTTCCCCCGACTGCGCGGACAGCTTTAACCAGACTTTATCTTCGGTGGTCTTACGCACCTCCTGGAAATCGCGCTCGTAGTCTTCTCGCTCCAATCCCGCGCTTACGCGTATCGGGCCTGTCAGACGATACCTGAGATCGAGTCCATACTGAGACTTGTCGAAGCTGAATGGCCGGTTGAACCGGGTCCCACTCTGGTACACGTCGGTGATGACTGGCTGCAACGCATAAATCGGAGTCTTATTGTCCCGCTCCTGCTTGCGCACGTAGGCCTTGAAATTGAGCTTGCGGGACAGCTTGCCATTCAATCGGGCGGCGCCACTGAATAGCGTGGAATCCAGCCGGGCGTCGGCCGATGCAGCTGGCAATGGCGTGCCGGCGAGCTGAGTGTTTACGGTATAGGGCGCAAAGGGCTCATTCTGGGTTGCCTTGCCGAGAGCGATATTACCGGTCAGCCGGGTACTTCGGCCCCAGCGATAATTGCCGGCCAGCGAAAACTGGTGAAAATCATTATCAGGAGGCCTGGCCAAAACACCTTGATCGGCTCCCGCGACCAGGGGGTTGAACGGGTTATCCCACTGCAACAGCGGATTGGCATTGGAAAAAAACGAGCCGTAATAACCCAGGCGTGCTTGCCAGTTCGCAGCCGTGTAAGCAGTGGAGGCCTGTATGAGATCGGTCTGGTAATCGATCGGGGCGGGCAATACCGTCGAAAGCGTCAGGAAACCTCCGGCGTAAGGTTGCAGACCATCCTTATCCCGGCGCCGATACTGCAGCGCATGTGTCCAGTTGTGCCCGCTGCCGAATTCAATGCCGAGGGCCATAGTCTTTCGGTCATGGCCGATCGCCACGTTTTTCAAGGTGGCGGCAAGATCCGGCATTAGCCGCGCATTACCGGTGGTTTGCCAGCTGCCAGGCAATGAGAGGTTGCCGGTGCCCACCCCGAGGAATGGGCTGGCGCCGGAATTATTCAGCCGGTAAGGCGTTTGATCGTAACTGAGCCGCAAACGGTATTTACCCTGCACACCGCCATCCAGAAAAACTCCCCCGGCATCGGTTCCCAGCTTGCCGGCGTCCAGGGTGTAGTAACTGGCGCCCTCGCCCCACTTGGTGAGCGAGAGCGTGGTGCTCAAAAAAGCCCCTTCGCTGTCCAGCCCGGTGCCGGTACCGAATCTGTAGGCATCGTCGAATGCGAGGCCGATGCCCAGGCCGAAGCGGCCGTCCAGCCCGCTCTCGAAGGCACAGAATCGGCAACGCCAGCGGCTTAGGTCAGGGCCCGACCCCGATTCCACTTCAGCCGACGACGCTTCGGCACGCGCGGTAACAGGCGACATGAGGACAATGATCAGGGCGATCATGGCAGTTCGGAATTTGTCCATCGTCACTGGCTCCCTCTAGCGTGACAGGTTGGCCCCGGAGGGGTGGTTGGAGCCATGTACCTGGGAATGACAATTGACGCAGCCACGCGATAACAGGGCCGCGTTGGCGGCTTTATCCGGGAGCCCCGCAGTTGTGTAGGCGACTGACGGGTGGCCCGCCCGCGCATGACATTGCTGGCAAAGCTGCGGGGCGCGGCGAGTGAGCAGCGCCGGATGATTCGAGCCGTGTGGCTTGTGACAGAGCCGGCAATCCTCCGCCGCCGGCGCATGCTCCCAGAGGTGCGGACCGCGCTTTTCAGCATGGCAATCGAAACACGTCTGGTTGACTTCTGCCGTGCGCAGCAGGTGTTCGCCAAACGACCCATGGGCGCTGTGACACGAGGCGCAAGCCATTTCGCCCTGGCGCAAAGGGTGACTGGAGGGCTTGTAGATGTCGGCTCTCAGCGATACATGACAGCCGAGACACACTTCGGTCTGGGTGGCCGTTGCCATCACCGGGTCCCGACGTGCATGCACACGGTGGCAGGATGCACATTGCGTATCGCTTGCTTCGTGGGCGCTCCCCGGCCATTCGAGACTGGCTGCCGCCCGATGACACCCCAGGCACACTTCGTTGTGTTCAGCGGCACTGGCCGGGGAGTTCGGGCCGAAATAGGGAATTGCGGGCCTGATCTCATCGCCCCGGACGCGACCCGCATGGGCATCGCCCGGGCCGTGACAGGCTTCGCACTGCAGGCCGGCGAATGGTGTACGCGAGTCGGCAGCGCGCGCATGCCGGGTCCTGAATATCTCGAGCACGGGAAATTCTGAGGTCTCATCGTGGCATCGCAGGCAAGTGTCAGCGCCGGTGCGGGTGTAGTCCCGCGCTGAAGCCTCATCTTCCGACGCAGTTGCGGTCATTACCGCAGCCATTCCGAGACACATATGCCCCAACAAGATTACGGTGCGGGCGTGCTGCAATATATTGAAATTATTTTTTGCTTGCATCTGCAATCTGCTGACGCCCACCCTCCTGCTCTGTAGCTTAGTCGACCGGGGGCGTCGTATCGTGCGAGCAGCACCCCGGTCGTTTGCCCCTATCCAATCCGGCTTGGTCCTGCAGTTCCTTGCATTCTACTGTGCGCCATGTACGACCTTGACATCGGCTATACCGCCCGGACCATGACATATCGCGCAAGTCTCGACCAGGCCGTTGCCGCGCGTGGGCGAGTTGAGCGTGCCATCGGGCAGCTGGGCTGCGTCAAACGCGGCGCCATTTTGTTCCATGTGAGCCTTTGTGAGGTCACTGGTATGGCAACCCGAGCAAACCGAGGCGTTCGGCGTGATATTAATGTCGTCAAACGGGTCGCTGATGCTCGCGCCGGTGTCGATGGTTGTCGCCAGCACCCGTGAGCTGTCGACCGGGTAATAACTCGCGTCCACATGGCAAGTTTCGCAGGCCGCGAGCCGGCCGGGGAAATGCACATCGCGGAAATCTTCCGGCCCGCCGAAGCCATAGAGCACGACGTTGCCGGCGTGGATCCGGTGAATCATGCGCTTGAAGTCAATCGACTCCTCGCGCTTGCCGTCCGGAGCCGTTGCGGGATCCGCGGGCCGGCGCGCGATATCGGTGTTGTTCGGGTTGTGGCACATCACGCAAAGTTGGGGCTCGTCGTTACGGTTAGCACCGTGGAAGGAGAGCTTCTGGTGGCAGACATTGCATTTATCGATGGCGACTACTGGCCGGCGCTCGACAGGCGCCGCATCGGTAATTGCAAAGTAGTCAACCACTGAAGTGACGGGGATGCGCTCGGAGCGATCTACCGTGCCGTCGCCATTGAGATCGGCCGCCGGATGGCCTTCGATACCGACGCCCCCGGAGCCCGTGACTCCCGAGGCCGGAATGGCCACGTCGGAGACGATGGTGTAGGTACCGTCGCCATTGTCGGTAGCGCCGCCAAAGAGCGGATTCAGGCTGACCACAGATGCAGGACGGCTGCTGCTGCCATTGCCGAGATTGAAGTAATCACGGGTGTTCCAGGCGAGGTCGATGGCCACCCGACTGGCCCCGCCACCCTGCGTGAACGGGCCACCGGCTGCGTTGAGGTCGTAAGTCGAGCCGTCGCTCGGATTGGTGACAGAGAACGTCACCTGCGGGAATTGACCCGGTCCCGTGTTCGTCACTCCAAGGACATTGAACTTAAAGTCCTCGGCTGCCGTATGCGCCAGGATTTCATGCACCGACTCCACCGACCCGACGAATCCGGTTGGGCTGTGACAGGTGGTGCACTGGTCGTTGGTTGCGATGAAATTCGCAGACGAGTGGCCTTCGCCAGTGGCGAAGTTGACACTATCGTGGCAGCTTCCGCATGCCTCCCTGCTTGGCACGCTGGCATAGTCCGCCGCGTCCGGCGTATCGCTGCGGGTCTGATCGTGGCAGGTTTCGCAGTTGCGGATGTCTTGAGTCCAATGCACGTGTGAGTAATCGTGCAAGGATTCTCCGAAGCCATAAATCTGGTAGCCATTGGCCAGCTCTGCACCAGCATGGATCTTGTGAATCATGACCTTGAAGTCGAGCACGTTGCCCGTGTCCTGGTCAGTGGTCCCCGGGTTGTGACAAGTCACGCAGTACTTGGTATCCAGCCTGCCACCGCCATGAAATGCTAAGCGGTTGTGACAGCCATTACAGGTCTCGATATGCACGATATCACGGGTGAAGATCCCGTCAGTCGCGCCGTCAGCGGGCCTGAAGGTATAAGTCGGGTTGTTGGGATAGGTATCGCGACTACCCGCCTGGATCTGTAAGGCAATCCTGTGTGTGAGATTCGGGTCGTACTCGACCGCAAGGGGGCTCGATACCGCAGTTGGGTCGACGCTGAAGGTAAACACGTAGGTGCCGTCGTTGTTATCCACCAACGTTCCGCTGCGATCCCGATCTGCCTGAATAGCTGACGTGAGAACTTCAGATCCAGGGTCGGTGCTGCCATCCGCACCCTCTTCGCGATTCACATAGCTCTGCCAGGTACTGGAACCCCCATTACTGGCGGGTGCGAGTTTGGCAATCGTTCCCGAAACGCGGTTCGCTGCGAGGCCTACGATACCGAAGCCATTCTTGTCCGTCAGCATGAACTCCACTATGGGAGGACTGCTGAATGTGACTGAAATAATCTCTGCATTGACCGGCACGCCATCCTCGATGATGTCATCGATAGTTGAGACGGGCGGTGGCGCTGCGGTTCCGGCAGGCCCCTGTGGCCCCACGTCTCCCCTGGCCCCTTGCGGGCCCTGGGGGCCAGTGCTGCCGTCGCAGCCTACTAAACCAAGGAAAATAGCAATAACTAAAAGAACCGGCCTGCTTGTAAATCCGTTGGTTGTCATGCTTACCCCCACGAGGTCTTCCCTTACTGGCTGATCGACGAAATCCCTGGTTGACAGCAAGTGCAAGTCAGCTGCCCGACCGGTGGTGCATCGCGATTGATCCAGTACAAAATCAATCAGGACTTTCCCACTGCAAGATTAATGACGTTTGTTGCCGGGAAACATACGTATATTTACGTAAGCATCACTCCAGGAAATGAATCGAGGGTCAAAAGGGCTATAAGCACTATTTGCCGCAGGTTAGGTCGAGTCCATGTAAAGCCGGTGGGCATCAGGTTTATTCTGACTAAATCACTGGAAATGTCGTATGCCTGGCCGCCCAAAAATATGCTGGTCGAGCGGACTCGCGATGAGCTGATGCCATCAAAGTACCGGAGACCCTGTTTATGGGCGAGAAAATTGGCGGAAGGTAATTTAATCTCCGCCACTGCTTGTGGGCGGCACTTCCATTAAGTTTAGGATTCGCCTATGATTTATCAGACCCAGGGGTGGTCTTCGACCTGAGATTCGCGGCGCGCGAGAACCCTCGGAACCTGATCCGGTTAATGCCGGCGTAGGGACGGGTGATCCAGCCAGGCATGTGTCTCGTTCCCGCCGCCAGCCGGCCCCACGGCAAAGTGGAACAGAGGCACTATGACCAATCCACGCGCGAATATTTGGGCGGTCTTTTTTTGTATTTGCCTGCAAACGGGCAGCGTATTTATGACGCCTTCGGTGGCAACGGAGGACGAAGCAAACGCGATTGAGACCGTCGTGGTCTATGCAGATTTCCGGGCCAAGCCCCTGGCGGAAACGCCGACCAGCATCAGTGTGCTCGATAGCTGGACCCTCGAGAGCGCCGGGCGGCAGCACTTCGAAGAACTGATCACCCTGGTTCCCAACCTCAATTGGTCGGGCGGTACGTCCCGACCGCGCTATCTGCAGATCCGGGGCATCGGTGAGCGCAGCCAGTACCAGGGCGCGCCCAATCCTTCGGTTGGCGTTATCGTGGACGATATTGATTTCAGTGGTATCGGTATGGTCGCGACCTTGTTCGATCTCGAGCAGGTTGAGGTTGTTCGCGGTCCGCAAGGTACCCGCTATGGCGCCAATGCCCTGGCCGGACTCATCAACCTGCGCAGCAATTCAACCACGGACACGCTGAGTGGGCGGCTGGCGAGCAGCATCGGTGGTGACGATGCCCGCAGCCTTGGCCTGGCTATCAGCGGGCCACTGGGCAAGAATTCTTCGGGCCCGAAAGCGCGCCTGGCGTTACACCGCTACCGCGCCAATGGATTTCGTGACAACACGTTTCTGGGCCGGGGCGATACCAATGCCCGCGATGAAACCACGGCGCGGCTGAAGCTCGACTGGAATCTGGGGCGCGATGCCACGGTACAGCTGAACACCATGTTCGTGGATCTTGATAATGGCTACGATGCATTTGCCATAGACAACAGTCTCATCACCTTATCGGACAAGCCAGGTAAAGACTCACAGCGTTCACGGGCATTTTCGCTGCGTGCCGAGTGGCAGGCATCGGATTCGTTCCTGGCGCAAAGCATCACCAGCGCCGCAGATTCGGACATTGAATTCAGTTTTGACGGCGACTGGGGTAACGATCGTGACTGGGCGCCTTTCGACCCGTATGACTTCTTTTCCCGGACCCTGCGCGAGCGCAGGACCTACGCCCAGGAATTGCGCCTCATTTCACAGCCGCATGCGAGGTTTATCGGAGGCCACACCGCCTGGATCGCGGGAGTGCGTATGCAGCGACTGGAGGAGGCCAACGCCAACGAGGACTTGTTCAACAGTGAAATTTTTACTGCTCTCGAAAGTGACTATGCGGCCACCAATACTGCGTTGTTCGCACAGCTAGACAGTGAGTTAAGCCCGGTGACGACCCTCAGCACGGGTCTGCGACTGGAGCACCGCAATGCGAGCTATCGGGACAGCAACGGTGCGGATTTCTCACCCAGTGAAACCATGCTGGGTGGCCAGGTCGTGCTGTCGCGGAATCTCGACGACAACCTGAATTTCTATCTCGGCGTCGCGCGCGGCTACAAGGCGGGAGGGTTCAATATCGGTACGCGCATCCCCGACGAACGTCGCGAATTCGACGCGGAGTATCTCTGGAATTTCGAGACGGGTCTCAAGGCTGCCTGGCCCGCTTTCGGAATGCGGACGAACCTTGGCATGTTTTACATGCTGCGGCGCGACCAGCAGGTCAGTACATCCTTTCAGGATGACCCCAACGACCCCCTGTCGTTCACGTTCTTCAATGACAATGCTGCGAGTGG
>JBFGOQ010000037.1:0-23742 GCA_041565075.1 Gammaproteobacteria bacterium | reverse complement strand
GACCCACCGCCGTGCGTCGCAGTGCAACCACGTGTCCAAGAGTCCCCAACGCTGCTGCGATGTCTTCCACCAGCGTCCGCACGTAAGTACCCTTTGAGCACCTGACGTCCAGTTCTGCGTATACGCCATCGAGCGCCAGCAGTTGCAGAGCGTAAATCCTGACCGGGCGTGGCTTACGCTCGACCTCTATGCCTGCACGCGCCAGCTTGTACAGGCGCTCGCCCTTGTGGCGAACTGCCGAATACATTGGGGGAACCTGCTGGATTTCACCGACAAACTCCCGCAAAACGGATGCCAGCCGCCCCTGTTCAACCAGGCCGTTGGCGTCTTCGCCGGTTACCTTGCCCTCGGCGTCACCGGTATCAGTGCTGGTTCCAAACTGGCAGCGCACCCGGTACTGCTTGCCGGCCTCCAGCAAGAACGCGGACATCTTGGTGGCCTGGCCGAAGCACACCGGCAGTAGACCGCTGGCAAGCGGGTCCAGGCTGCCGGTATGACCGGCCTTTTGCGCCTGGAAAATGCGCTTGGCAGTCTGCAGAGCATGATTCGAACTTTCTCCCACCGGCTTGTCCAGGAGAAGAATGCCGTCAATTGCCCTGCCCTTGCGATTTCGGCGCCGGCCCATGTCAGTCGCCACCTGAACCGGCTCGCGTCGATGCGGCCAATAACGCGCTGATCCGTTCACCACGGTCCATGCTGTCGTCATATTCGAAGCGTAATTCCGGCACCGCGCGTGTCTTCATCCGGCTGCCCACCAGGTGCCGCAAGCGGCCGCCCGCAGTGCGCAGCGCACGCCCGACTTCATCGGCCCGCTCCGCACCGCTCATGGTTCTGAAAAATACCCTTGCCACGCTCAGGTCCTTGGACACTTCCACCTCGGTAATGCTGACCAACGTCAGCCGTGGGTCCGAGAATTCCCGCTGCAGTGCTTCGCTGAGCAGCCGATGAATTTCTTCACCCACACGCCGGCTTCTTGGGTACTCCCTGGGCATCAGACTGATCTTGCAACCTCTTGCCTCTCGAAGCACTCGAGTTGATCGCCCACCTTGATGTCGTTGTAATTCTTGACGCCTATGCCGCACTCGGTACCTGCGCGCACTTCGTTCACGTCGTCTTTAAAGCGCCGCAGTGAATCCAGCTCACCTTCAAAAATCACCACGTTGTCGCGCAATACCCTGATCGGCAGGTTTCGGCGCACGTAACCGTCAGCAACCATACACCCGGCCACCTGGCCGAATTTCGGTGAGCGAAATACCTCTCTCACTTCAGCGAGTCCGACAATTTGCTCGCGGATTTCGGGGGACAGCAAGCCGCTGATTGCCTTTTTGACTTCATCGATGGCCTCGTAAATTACCGAGTAGTAATGCAGATCGACGCCGGTCTCCTTAATGGCGGCGCGCGCTGCTGCATCCGCGCGCACGTTAAAACCGATCACTACCGCATTTGAAGCAGCAGCAAGGTTCACATCCGACTCGGTGATTCCGCCAACTCCGGTTGAAATGACTTTCACATCAACTTCGTCGTGCGAGAGTTGCGTGAGGGCCTGGCTCAGCGCTTCCGAGCTGCCTTGCACGTCCGCTTTTATGAGCAGGTTGACAGAATGCCTCTCGCCTTCCTGCATTTGCGAGAATACGTCCTCGAGCTTGGCCGCCTGCTGTTGCGCCAGCTTGACGTCACGTTGCCTGCCCTGGCGGAGGGTGGCCACTTCCTTGGCCTTGCGCTCGTCTTCAACCACCAGCATCTCATCGCCCGCGTTCGGCGTACCCGAAAGGCCCAGCACAACGACCGGGGTAGAGGGTCCGGCTGCGCCGATTTCCTCGCCGCTTTCGTCAAACATAGCGCGAATGCGGCCAACTTCTTTGCCTGCGAGAATGGTGTCGCCGGCGCGCAACTCGCCACGACTCACGAGCAAGGTAGCGACCGCGCCCCGACCCTTTTCCAGGCTGGACTCGATGACCACGCCTGCCGCGGGGCCCTGGTCCACAGCTTTGAGCTCCAGCACTTCGGCCTGCAACAAGACGGCGTCCAGCAGGTCATCAATACCCTGGCCGGTTTTTGCCGAAACGCTTACAAACATCACGTCGCCGCCCCAGTCCTCCGGAATCACGTCCAGGGCAGACAATTCGTTTTTTACGCGGTCCGGATCAGATGCTTCCAGATCGATCTTGTTGACGGCAATGACCATGGGTACGCCCGCGGCGCGGGCGTGCTTGACGGCCTCCTCGGTCTGCGGTTTGACGCCATCGTCAGCGGCCACCACCAGGATGACAATGTCCGTTACCTGTGCGCCGCGTGCGCGCATGGCCGTAAAGGCCTCGTGTCCCGGCGTGTCGAGAAACGTAATTACGCCCTTATCGGTTTTCACATGATAAGCACCGATGTGCTGCGTGATTCCACCCGCTTCACCTTCAGTCACTCGCGTACTGCGAATGTAATCCAGCAGCGAAGTCTTACCATGGTCCACATGGCCCATGATGGTAACGACCGGCGCGCGCGGCTTTTCTTCCGCATCCACGACGACCTGGGACTCGATGAGCTTGTCCTCGATTTCAGTCTCGCTGACGGGCATCGGCGTATGCCCGAGCTCTTCGACGACAAGCGTCGCCGTGTCCTGGTCCAGACTCTGATTGATTGTCGCAATAACGCCCATGTTCATCAGCGTGCGGATAACTTCCGGAGCCTTGATTGCCATGCGCTGCGCCAGTTCACCCACCGTTAACGCCTCAGGGATAGCGACTTCGCGCACCACCGGCGCAGTCGGCATTTCAAAACCATGCTGTGAATCACCGGCGACGTGCACGGTCCTGCGCCGCCGCGGCTTCTTGATTCGCCGCTGGCCGCTCTTGCCAGTGGCAACATGCAGTTCCTTGCGGCCATAACGTGTCGGCTTGGCCTTGGCTTCTTTTTTATCGCGCCGGGCCTGTTCCTCGCGGCGTTTGCGTTGCCGTTCGGCCTGCTCCTGCTCCGCCTTGAGCCGCGCCGCCTCGTCGGCACGTTCCTTCGCTTGCTGCTCTTCGGCAATTCGCCGGGCTTCTTCCTGCTCCTTGCGCTGCAGTTCCAGCTTCTGCGCCTCTTCCTGCCTGCGCTCTTCTTCTGCTACCCGTTTTTTCTCGAGCTCTTCGCGTTGTTCCTGCGCCTTCTTCT
This sequence comes from Gammaproteobacteria bacterium, assembly GCA_041565075.1. Classification (GTDB taxonomy): domain Bacteria; phylum Pseudomonadota; class Gammaproteobacteria; order Steroidobacterales; family JABDLF01; genus JABDLF01. The sequence goes on along the minus strand of JBFGOQ010000037.1, from coordinate 20,598 downwards.
CGAGCACGTCACGCTTCACGTAGGTTCGTTTGGCCCGCACCTCCACGTTCACCGTGCGCGCCCGGCCCTGGCTCGCCTTCATGCGCAGCTCTGTTTGCTGCTTGCGCTTGAGCGTGATTTTTCTCGGTGCGGTGGTATCCGCTGCCTTTTTGCCATGACTGCGACGCAGAAATGTCAGTAATTCCATTTTGGCATCGTCGCTAATCGTATCCTCAGCGCCAGACACCTTGAGACCAGCCTCATCAAGCTGGGTCAAGAGGCGCTCGACGGGCACCTTCAGAACTTCGGCAAATTGTGCAACTGTGACTTCCGCCATTTTCTTGCTCCGCGTATGCGTCTCTTACTCTGCCTCTTCGAACCAATGCGCTCGTGCGGCCATGATCAGCTCGGCCGCTTTTTCGGGCTCGATGTCGGCGATTTCTTCCAGATCAGGCACTGCCTGTTCCGCCAGGTCTTCGCGGGTAACCACACCGTGACTGGCCAGGGTAAAGGCCAGCGCCTTGTCCATGCCATCCAGCTCCAGCAGATCTTCAGCCGGTTCGACCTCGCCGATAACCTCTTCGCTGGCGATCGCTTGCGTCAGCAAAGTATCGCGCGCGCGGTTGCGCAGCTCTTCGACAATCTCGTCATCGAACTCCTCGATTGCCACCAGCTCCGACGCCGGCACGTAGGCGACTTCCTCGATGCTGGAGAATCCTTCTTGCACGAGGATCATCGCGATCTCTTCATCCACGTCCAGCTGCTTCTTGAACAACGCAACCAATTCACGGGTTTCCTGCTCGCTCTTGGCCTCGGCATCGGCCTCCGTCATGACATTCAGTTCCCAGCCGCTCAGCTCGCTGGCCAGGCGAATGTTCTGACCCCCGCGGCCGATCGCCAGCGACAGCTTGTCTTCGTCGACTGCAATATCCATGCTGTGCCGTTCTTCATCTACAACAATGCCGGTCACTTCAGCCGGCGACATGGCGTTGATCACGAATTGCGCCGGATTGTCATCCCACAAGATGATGTCGACCCGTTCACCTGCCAGCTCGTTAGACACGGCCTGAACGCGCGAGCCGCGCATACCGACGCAGGCACCGACCGGGTCGATACGCTTGTCGTTGCTCTTTACGGCGATTTTGGCGCGCAGCCCGGGATCACGTGCGGCCGCGAGAATCTCGATCAGGCCCTGCCCCACCTCCGGCACCTCCAATTCGAACAGCTGGATCAGGAATTCCGGTGAGGTGCGGGTCAGGAATAACTGCGGCCCGCGAATTTCCGAGCGCACTTCCCGCAACAGGCCCTTTACGCGGTCCTGCGGGCGGATGGGTTCACGTGGAATCATGTCCTCTCGAGGTACAAAGCCTTCGGCATTGCCACCGAGGTCGATGTAGGCGCCATTTCTGTCGACACGCTTGACGACACCGCTGACCAGTTCACCCACGCGCTCCTGGTACTCTTCCACTACCTGGGCGCGTTCGGCCTCGCGCACCTTCTGCACGATGACCTGCTTGGCCGTCTGGGCAGCAATGCGCCCGAAAGAGACGGACTCCATGGGAATCTCGACGAAGCCCTCGGGCTCGGCGTTGGCATCGATTTCCAGCGCGTCTTCCAGGCGCAATTCGTGATCCGGAGTTTCCAGCTCAGTGGAATCATCCGCGAAAACCTTCCAGCGGCGAAAAGTCTTGTAGTCGCCGGTTTCACGATCGATCTCGACCCGCGCATCGATGTCTTCGGGATGACGACGGCGCGTGGCCGAAGCCAGCGCGGCCTCGATCGCTTCGAAAATGATCTCGCGGTCGACGCCCTTCTCATTGGAGACAGCGTCCGCGACCATCAGGATTTCCTTGTTCATGGCGTTTAATCCAGCCTCAAAAACCTGTTTTGTCAGTTAAGCGGCGCCAACTGCGCCCGTTCAATCCAATCCAACTCGAGGCGCACCGGTTGATTATCAACCTGCAGGGTAATAACCGCCCCCTCGATGCCCAGCAGCAGCCCCGTATAGCGGCGCCGACCTTCATGTGGCAGCTTAAGCTGCACCTTGACGCGCTCGCCCGCAAAACGCTCGAAATGCACGGGCTTGTTCAGCACCCGATTCGAGCCTGGCGAGGACACCTCCAGCGTGTAGTGGCCCGCAATGGGATCCTCCACATCCAATAGCGCGCTTACCTGCTCGCTCACACGTTCGCAGTCATCCAGCCCGATGCCCTGTGGCTGGTCGATATATACGCGCAGCAGACCATTGCCGCCGCTGCGATGCTCGACATCCAGCAACTCGTATCCCAGCGCCGCAACGGTAGGCTCAAGTAATTGCCTGAGCGTCTCGTTGTCCATGCCTTCGCCTCATTCATCAACAAAAAATGGGCCAGAGGCCCATCCTTCTTATTGCTCTTGGAACCGCGCAGCCCAAAGGCGGCCGCGAGACCCGGGCAAATAAAAAGCCCCATGCGGGGCTTCTTGTCTACCAGCATTTGGTAGCGGGGGCAGGATTTGAACCTGCGACCTTCGGGTTATGAGCCCGACGAGCTGCCAGACTGCTCCACCCCGCATCCGCGGCCGCAGATTATAGAGGGAGTCACCGGCAAGCTCAAGGCCTGAAATCGGCTGTTTCCGCGCCCCTCAGACAGGTTCCGACGCCCACCTGTTCAGGGCAGTACCGTGGCACACAGCGCGATCAGCGTGCCTGGGAAAATTCCCAGGCCGAGAACCGCCAGCCCATTCGCGCTCAGCAGCACGCGCATATCCATGCCGGCCTCGAGGGCGCTGTCATCCTCCGGCTTGTCAAAATACATGAGCTTGACCACGCGCAGGTAGTAATAGGCGCCGATTACAGAAAACACGACGCCCAGAACAGCAAGCCAGGCAAGTCCCGCGTCGAGGACCGCGGCAAGGACCACCCACTTGGCATAAAAACCCACCAGGGGCGGGACACCGGCCATGCTGAACATCATGATGACCATGACACCGGCAAACCATGGGCTGCGTTCGTTGAGACCTTTGAAATCGTCAAGCTGATCGGCCTCGAAACCGGCCCGGGAGAGCAGAATCACAATGCCGAAGGCACCCGCCGCCATGAGCGCGTAGCTCAGGGTGTAAAACATAGCGGCCTGGTTGCCCTCGGCACCGCCGCCAATGAAACCAAGCAATATGAAACCGACGTGAGCTATGGTGGAGTAAGCCAGCATACGCTTGATATTGCTCTGGGCTATGGCCACGACGTTACCGAGAGCCATGGACAATACCGCCAGTATGATGAGCATATCGCGCCAGCTCGCGTAAAGATCACCGAGACCCTCGACCAGGACCCGCATCACCAGCGCAAAAGCGGCGATTTTAGGTGCGGAGCCGAGGTACAGGGTCACGGTTGTTGGCGCACCGTGGTACACGTCCGGTATCCACATGTGAAACGGCACAGCCCCAAGCTTGAATGCAACGCCAACCAGCACGAATGCCAGGGCAAACAGTACCGGCAGACTCATGCCCTGCTCGCTTCCCAGCCTGGCGGCGAGCTCGCCAAGATCCAGGGTACCGGTCGTGCCATAGAGTATAGAGATGCCGTACAGCAGGGTACCGGAAGCTATGGCGCCCAGTACGAAGTACTTCATGGCTGCCTCGCTGGCTACCGGCGACTTTCTGTCGAAGGCAACCATCGCATACAGCGACAGCGACAAGAGTTCGAGGCCGAGATAAATGGTCAGAAAACTGTGTGCCGAGATCATGACAAACATGCCGAGCACGCCAAACAGGCCCAGGGTATAGAACTCGCCCTGAAACAATTGTCGGGCCTGCATATAAACCCGCGAGTAAACGAAAACCAGTGCCACTACGACACAGGTGAAAAGCTTCAGAACGGTGGCCATGCCATCGAACACGAAACTTCCGTTAAAGGCGAGTACGCGCCCTTCCAGGCCCAGCGACATGGCAAACACGAAACTGCCTGCCAGGCTCGCCAGCGCGAGCCAGTAGGTAATGATCCTGTGTCGATCGCTTATGAACAGGTCGGCAAGAAGGACCACGCAGATAGCACAAAGCAGAAAAATTTCCGTGCTGGCCAGGGCGAAATCTAGTGCAAGAATCTCCATACTTTCCGCCCTGTCAGACCTTGCTCTGCCGGACGTGCTCGAGCAGAGCATCGATGGTCGGGCTCATGATCTCGATCAGGGGTGCCGGCCATACGCCGAGCAACAGCACTGACACCGCCAGGATGCCCAGGACCAGAAACTCACGGTTGTTGACATCGCTCAATTCGGCCACGCCGGCATTAGCGACCTCGCCAAAAATGACACGCTTGACCATCCACAGCGTGTAAGCAGCGCCGAGAATCAAAGTGGTGGCCGCCAGGAACGCAATCCAGAAACTCGCCTTGAACGACGCCAGTATGACCATGAACTCACCGACGAACCCGGAAGTACCGGGCAAACCGCTGTTGGCCAGCGCAAACAACACTGCAAAGGCGGCAAATACCGGCATGGTATTTACTACGCCGCCATAGGCCGCAATGTCGCGACTGTGAAGACGGTCATAAAGCACGCCGACGCACAGGAATAACGCGCCAGAGATCAAACCATGGGAGATCATCTGCACCATGCCACCCTCCACCGCCATGCGGGCACCGGTCCACTGCCCGGTGTTGGCAAAGATGGGAAAAGCCAGAAAAAAGCCCAGGGTCGCGAACCCCATATGGGCGATCGAGGAATAAGCAATGAGCTTTTTCATGTCTTCCTGGACCAGCGCCACGAAACCGATATAGACCACCGCTATCAGCGAAAGGGTAATCATCAGCCAGGCCAGGCCGGCACTGGCGTCCGGCGTGATGGGCAGACTGAAGCGCAGGAAGCCGTAGCCGCCGATTTTCAGCATTATCGCGGCCAGGATAACGGAACCGCCGGTAGGCGCCTCGACGTGAGCATCCGGTAACCAGGTATGCACCGGGACCATTGGTACCTTCACCGCGAACGACGCGAGCATGCCAAGGAATATCAGCACCTGCACGTTATAAGGCAGCGGCAATTTGTGGAAATCGAGGATTTCATAACTACCCGACTGCACATACATGTAGATCAGCGCCACCAGCATGAACACCGAGCCCAGAAACGTGTATAGAAAAAACTTAAAAGTCGCATAAACGCGACGCGGCCCGCCCCACACGCCAATGATTATGAACATCGGGATGAGCATCGCCTCAAAGAACACATAAAACAGCAGGGCATCCAGGGCCGAAAACATACCCAGCATCAGACCTTCCATGATCAGAAACGCAGCCATGTACTGCGCGACCCGGTATTGGATGACCTCCCATGCCGAGATCACCACGAGCACCGTCATGAATGTGGTCAGCAGGATCAGCGGCAACGAGATGCCGTCTATCCCGAGGTGATAGTTGACGTTGAAGGTCTCAATCCAGGGCATGAACTCCTGGAATTGCATGGCCGCGGTCGTACGGTCGAAACCGGTCAGAAGCGGCAAGCTGATGACAAAGGTAAGAATTGACGCTGCCAGCGCCAGCCAGCGCGCCAGCACAGGATTGCGCTCGCCGATGAGCAGCAAGGCTACGCCACCGATGATAGGCGTCCAGATCACGAGACTAAGCAAAGGCAGGTCACTCATGCGGGCGCACCGACGTAGGCGACCTGGTAGATAAACCAGCCGACAATAGCTGCCAGGCCGATAATCATGGCGAACGCATAGTGATACAGGTAACCGCTTTGCACCCGGCGCACCACTGCGGCCAACCAGCCGACGGAGCGTGCCGAGCCATTGACGATGAGAGCATCGATCAGGGCGCCGTCGCCCGCGCGCCAGAATATACGACCCGTCAGGCGTCCACCGGCCGCCAGCACCTTGTCGTTAAAATCGTCAAAGTAATACTTCTTCAGCAAGACACGATGCAGCCAGGCGGCCTTATCGGCAACCACTCTGGCGACGTCCGGCTTCCTGAGATAGATGAACCAGGCGCTCGCCAGGCCCGCCAGCGCCAGGTACAAAGCGGGACCCGTCAGGCCATGGACGAGGAATCCGGCCGGACTTTGAAAATGACTGCCCACTTCGGCCAGGGCGCCATGGCCTGGCGCAACAATGATTGCGCCACCGAAGTAATCCCCGAACAGAACCGGGCCAATCGTGAACCAGCCGATGAGCACCGAGGGGATGGCAAGCAGGATCAAAGGCACGGTAACGACCGCCGGGCTTTCCTTGAGGTGTTCGCGGGTATGCGCATCCATTCGCGGTTCGCCATGGAAAACCAGGAAAAACATGCGGAATGAGTACAGCGCGGTAACGAAAACGCCCAGCAATACCGCCCAGTACGCGATCCCCGCGCCCGCTATTTCCGAAGCATGCACCGCCTCGATAAGCGCATCCTTGGAAAAGAAGCCTGAAAAGCCGGGAAACCCGATAAGTGCCAGCGAACCTAACAGGCAGGTCCAGTACGTGATTGGCATGTACTTGCGCAGCCCGCCCATTTTGCGAATATCCTGCTCGTGATGCATGGCGATGATTACCGAGCCTGCCGCAAGAAAAAGCAGGGCCTTGAAAAAGGCATGGGTCATGAGGTGAAAAATGCCTGCCGCATACGCCGACACACCCAGTGCGACCGTCATGTAGCCGAGCTGGGACAATGTCGAATAGGCAATCACTCGTTTGATATCGTTTTGCACGATGCCGAGCAGCCCCATGAAAAACGCAGTGGTTGCACCGATCAGAAGTACGGCAGTGAGTGCGGTTTCGGATAATTCAAACAAGGGCGACATGCGCGCCACCATGAAAATGCCGGCGGTGACCATGGTGGCCGCGTGGATGAGGGCCGAGATGGGGGTCGGGCCCTCCATGGAGTCGGGCAGCCACACATGCAACGGTACCTGCGCGGACTTGCCCATGGCCCCGACAAACAGCAGCAGGCAAATGACGGTCATGGCCGACCAGGCGCGGCCGTCAAGGATTTCGATGGTCTCCCCCGTCAAAGACGGCGCTAATGCGAATACTTCCGCGTAATCAAGTGAGCCGGCAAAAAACAGCACCGCCGCAATACCCAGGATAAACCCGAAGTCGCCAACCCTATTAACGATAAAGGCCTTCAGGTTAGCGTAGATCGCCGTCGGGCGCTGGTACCAGAAACCGATCAGCAGATAGGACACCACCCCAACCGCTTCCCAGCCAAAAAACAGCTGCAGGAAATTGTTGGACATGACCAGCATGAGCATGGAAAAAGTGAACAGCGAGATGTAACTGAAAAAGCGCTGGTAGCCGGGGTCCTCGTGCATGTAGCCGATCGTATAGATATGCACCATCAATGAAACAAACGTGACAACAGTCATCATGAGCGCCGACAGGCGATCAACCAGGAAGCCCACCTCCATGCGCACGCCTTCGCTCACCATCCAGGTATAGACCGAGCCGTTGTAAGACTCGAGGCCGTCGAACAGCATGCTCTTCAATACCCATGCGGACAGGGCAAATGACACAGCCACCGAGAGTATCGTCACCCAGTGGGCGCCGCGGCGCCCGATCTGACGCCCGAACAGGCCGGCGAGCACTGCGCCCGCCAGCGGCGCCAGGACAATTGTGAGATAAACCTGCTCCATGCCTCAGCCCTTCATGGCGTCGAGTTCTTCGACATCAATGCTGCGCCGGTTGCGGAACAGCACCACGAGTATTGCCAGGCCGATTGCCGCCTCCGCAGCCGCAACGGTAAGAATGAAAAACACGAAAACCTGTCCCGCCGTGTCGCCGAGATAGCGCGAAAAGGCCACAAAATTGAAATTCACAGCCAGCAACATCAACTCGATGCACATCAGCAGCAAAATCACATTCTTGCGATTGATAAATATTCCGGCCACCGCAAGGCTGAAAAGCACTCCGGCGAGCAGCAGATAGTCGGCAAGGGCAATCATTTTTGTTAATCCGGCGCATGCCACGCCGGGCCAGTCTCCTTTCTTATTCTTTGGTTTCCGATTTCATCTTGATCACGCGCACCCGATCCTCTCGCCGCGTGGCAACCTGGGCGGAGATGTCCTGCACCTTGAGGTTGGGCCGTCTGCGCATGGTCAGTGCAATCGCCGCGACAATAGCCACCAGCAGGATGACAGCGGCGATTTCAAATGCATACACATAATCGGTGTACAGCACCTTGCCGATTTCCTCGGTATTGCTATAGCCGAGCGCCTGGCGCTCCGGCGGCGCAAAAAACTGCACGCCGAGTTGTCGCGCCTTGACCACGTACGCAATCTCAATCGCGACAACCAGCGTTATCAAGGCCCCCAGGGGCGCATAGCGCGTAAAGCCATGGCGCATCTTTGCCACGTTGATATCCAGCATCATGACCACAAACAGGAACAGCACCATGACCGCACCGACGTAAACCAGCACCAGAACGATGGCCAGGAATTCTGCTTCCAGCAGCATCCACAGGATTGCGCTGTTAAAAAACGCGAGCACGAGGAACAGCACCGAATGCACCGGGTTGCGCGACGTAATAACGCCGATAGCAGCCGCCACCAGCACCGCTGAAAATGAGTAAAAAAGTATTTGCTCGAAGCTCATGGTCGTAGTGTTTTCCGGTCCCGGTCCAGCTCAGCGATAGCGTGCATCGGCAGCCTTGTCTGCCGCGATCATTGCCTCGTATTTCTCACCAACCGCCAGCAACTTGTCCTTGGTCATGATGTTTTCGCCGCGGTTTTCCATGTGATATTCATGAATACGCGTCTCGACGATCGCATCGACCGGGCAGGCTTCTTCACAAAACCCGCAATAAATGCACTTGAACAGGTCAATGTCGTAGCGCGTTGTGCGGCGAATGCCGTCATCGCCCACATCCGAGTCGATAGTAATGGCCAACGCAGGGCATACCGCTTCGCATAGTTTGCAGGCAATGCAGCGCTCCTCGCCATTGGGATAGCGCCGCAGCGCATGCAGCCCGCGAAAGCGCGGCGATTGTGGCGTCTTTTCCTCGGGATAGTGCAAGGTCACCTTGGGGCGCAGGAAGTTTCTGAAGGTTACGCTCAGGCCCTGCAATAATTCCCACAGGAAAAAGGTCTTGAAGAAACTGCGTATGCGATTCATGAATGCACCCTGCCCGGCCTCACGCGGCCCACGGCCCCACCTTGAAGTGAACCATGGCGCCCTCTACAAACAACCAGATGATGGTGATGGGAATAAATACCTTCCAGCCCAGGCGCATGATCTGGTCGTAACGATAGCGGGGAAACGTCGCGCGAAACCAAAGGAAGCAAAACAGGAATAGGCTGACTTTCAGCGCCAGCCAGATAAACCCGGGGGCAGCAAGGAACGATTGACCGCCCAGCCACGCCGGCAAGCCTTCGAAGGGCGACAGCCAGCCGCCCAGAAACAAAGTGGCCGCCAGCACCGATATGAGAATCATGTTGGCGTATTCCGCCAGAAAGAATACGGCGAACGCGGTGCCCGAATAATCGACGTGAAAGCCGGCGACAATCTCGGACTCGCCCTCCGCCACGTCAAACGGCGCGCGGTTGGTCTCCGCCACGCCGGAAATGAAATATACGAGGAACAAGGGCAGCAAGGGGAGCCAGAACCACGTCATGACACTGCCGGACTGGGCCTCGATGATTTTGCCAAGATTCAGGCTGCCGCCTGCCATCAACACGCCGACCAGGGCAAAGCCCATGGCGATTTCGTAGGCGACGATTTGCGCGGCCGAGCGCATGGCACCCAGAAACGCATACTTGGAATTGGATGCCCACCCGGCCAGGATCACCCCGTAAACACCGAGCGACGTCAGCGCCAGTACATAGAGCAGCCCGGCATCCACGTCGGCAATTACAAATTCGGGGCTGAGCGGCACCACGGCCCAGGTTGCCAGCGCCGGCATGATGGATATGACTGGCGCGATAATGAACAGGAAATGATTAGCGTTGCGCGGAATAACTATTTCCTTCAGCAACAGCTTGATGACATCTGCGAAAGGCTGCAGCAGCCCCTTGTAGCCGACGCGGTGCGGCCCGATCCGTCCTTGCATGGACCCGATGACTTTACGTTCAGCATAGGTCAGGTAGGCGACCGCCAGGACCAGCGGCAATAACACGACGACGATCTTGATCAGTATGACCAAAACCGTTTGCAGCCAGCCGGGAAACAAGCCGAGCAACGGATCCAGCAATTGAATGAAGGCTTGCACCGGTTGTCAGGCGGCCGCCTGACCCTCCTTGGTCAGCTGTAGCGGACGGGAGCGGCGTACCAGGGAATCGGCCCGATAAATACCCGGCCCCCGGGGTGAGCGATCGCGGTCCTTGAGTCCCTTTGCGTGCGCCTGGTAATCGCCGTTGTAAGTGGTATCCAGTTCTGTTGCACCCACGAGGTCGTGCAGTTCATCCAGAATCTCTGCCGCCGAGGTGTATGCGAAATTATCCAGGTCAAACAAATTGCCCAGCACCCGCAGTACCTTCCAGCCCGGGCGCGCTTCGCCGACCGGCAAGGCTGCGCCTGCAAAACTCTGCCAGCGACCCGCCGCATTGATATAGGTACCGGCGGTTTCTGCGAAAGTACCGATGGGAAGCAAGACATTGGCGTAAGTGCGTGCCCGCTCGCTATCAAACGGCGTCGCCACGACAACAAATTCTGCCTGCTCAAGGGCCGCGATACTTTTCTCGCCGTCAGCCATATCGTGCTCGGGTTCAACGCCGAACAGCAGGTAAGCATTGCGCGGTCGCTCGATCATATCCGTGGCATGCATGCCCGGGTGTTTACGCGCCCGCCCGCCCGGTCCACGATGGGGTAACACGCCTGCCAGCGCTGCGCCGGCTGAATTTGCACCACGGGGCAAGTAGCCCAAACGGGCCTGTGAGAGCCGGGCCAACTCCGCCGCCAGCACCCGCAGATCTGAGAATGCCGGATGCTCCAGCGCCACGCAGCCGAGCAAGATCAACTGCCCTTCGCTTGCCAGCAGCGTCCCCGCAATTCGCTTGTGGGCCGGTGCCACTTTTGCATCGCCCAGCAATTCGTTTACTGACTGTGAAGGCGCAGCATTACTGGCATCGCAAACAGCGCGTACCACACCCGCCAGCGCCCGCACCAGTCCGTCGGCGCCGCTGTCCACGTATGCTGTCGTGTCGAAAAAATACTCGTATTGTGCGGGATTGACGAAGCTGACAGCGGCCCCCGCAAGTGCGGCTTTGCGCACCCGGTGGGCAAGGATTGGTGCCTCGCGACGAAGATCCGATCCCACCACCACAATGCCAGGCAGCTGTTCAATGTCTGCAATCTCGACACCCAGTCCCGGAAACAACGGATCATTTTGCTGATCCGAAAAATTGCGGCGCCTGAGCCGGTGATCGAGATTGGCAGTGCCCAGGCCTCCTGCCAGTTTACCCAGCAGGTACAGTTCCTCCGAGGTCGCGTTCTCAGCCGCGAGAATGCCGAGTCGCTCTGGCACCGCGTTTTCAGCCTTGCCAATGGCCTGGTTTACGCCATCCACCACGGCCTGCAGCGCGGTTTCCCAGTCGCAGCTTTCCCACTCGTCATCGCGCCGAATCATGGGCGTCTGCAACCTGTCTTCGCTGTAGATGGCCGGATAACTGAAACGATCACGGTCGCTGATCCAGGTTTCGTTAATTTCCTCGCAGGCGCGCGGGACGATGCGCATAAGCTCTCCCCTGCGCACATGCCCGTACAGGTTACTGCCAACCGCATCGTGCGGTGAGACCAGCGGGTGCTGGGTCATCTCCCAGCCACGCGCACGAAAACGAAAAGGCTTCGAGTTCAGAGCCCCCACAGGGCACAGATCGATAATGTTGCCGGATAACTCATGGTCGACGCTGCGCTCGACGTACGTACCGATACGGTTGTTCTCACCACGCCCGGTCGTGCCCAGTTCCTGGATGCCCGCGATTTCTTCGCCGAATCTGACGCAGCGGGTGCAATGGATGCAGCGAGTCATGTCCGTGGATACCAACGGACCCAGATCCTGATCTTTGACAACACGCTTGCGTTCCGTATATCGCGATACGCCGCGCCCATAGCCCATGGCCTGATCCTGCAATTCGCATTCGCCACCCTGATCACAAATTGGGCAATCGAGCGGATGGTTTATCAGCAGGAATTCCATGGTTGCCTTTTGCGCGGCGATCGCCCTTGCTGATCGCGTAAATACCTTCATTCCCTCGGCCACTGGCGTGGCACAGGCCGGCATCGGCTTGGGTACACGCTCGACCTCGACCAGGCACATCCGGCAGTTGGCCGCGATCGACAACTTCTGGTGATAACAAAATCGCGGCACATGAATTTCCGCATGATCGGTGACCTCGATCAGCATCTGGCCTCTGCGCGCCTTTAAAGGCTTGCCATCGACTTCAATTGTTACTTCGTTATCACTCATTCCTTTTACCATCAGGCCGCGGCCTTGCCATCTTTCTCCGTAATTGAATGGCCATGCTGGATCATATATTCAAATTCGTGGCGGAAGTGTTTGAGAAAACTCTGCACAGGCCAGGCGGCCGCATCGCCAAAAGCGCAAATCGTATGACCTTCGATCTTGTTGGCAACATCGACCAGCTTCTCGAGATCATCCATACGTCCCCGCCCTTCTACGATTCGCGTCAGCATGCGATACAACCACCCTGTGCCTTCACGACAGGGCGTACACTGCCCGCAGCTTTCAGCAAAATAAAAACGTGAGATGCGACGCAATACGCCAACCATGCAGGTGGTCTCGTCCATCACCACCACCGCACCCGTGCCAATGGCGGACCCGACATGCTGCAAGGAATCATGGTCCATGTTCAGGTCCATGATGATCTCGGCCGGAACCACGGGTACCGATGATCCGCCCGGAATTACCGCTTTCAGGGCCCGCCCGCCGCGCATGCCACCGCAGATTTCCAGCAGGTCACGAAAGGGAATGCCGGCCGGCAGCTCATGATTGCCAGGCTTTTCGACATGCCCGGAAACCGAGTAAATAAAAGTCCCACCTGAATTCTCCGTACCCAGCTGCTTAAACCACTCACCCCCTTTACGCATGATGGTCGGCACCGATGCCAGTGAATAGGTGTTGTTAATTGTTGTCGGCTGGCCATACAGGCCAAAATTTGCCGGAAATGGCGGCTTGAAGCGCGGCTTGCCCTGTTTGCCTTCCAGTGACTCCAGTAAAGCGGTTTCTTCGCCACAAATGTAGGCGCCCGCACCAACAAAGGTGTGCAGATCGAAATCAATACCCGAGCCCATGAGATCCTTACCTAGCAGGCCAGCCGCATAAGCCTCCTCAAGCGCTGCTTCGAAACGCGGTACGGGCTCGTCGAGGAATTCCCCTCTTATGTAGTTGTAGCCAACCGTTGCGCCCATCGCATAGCCGGCAATCGCCATTCCCTCGATTACTGAATGGGGGTTATAGCGCAGGATGTCTCGGTCGTGGCAGGTCGCCGGCTCGCTCTCATCTGAATTGCATACGATATATTTCTGCATTGGCGCCTGGCGCGGCATAAAACTCCATTTGAGCCCGGTAGGAAACCCCGCACCACCGCGGCCGCGCAGGCCGGACTCTTTGACTTCCTCGATTACGTCTTCCTGCGGCGTCTTTTCGGTGAGAATTTTTTTCCAGGCTTCGTAACCACCGACGGACTTATAGTTATCCAGCGTCCAGGGCTGATCGAGCCCCATCGTCGCAAATGCCACCAGGTTTTTAGGATAGTCCTTCATTCGAGTTCATCCAGGATCTCGTCCACCTTGGCGGGCGTCAGGTTTTCGTAATACTTGTGATCTACCATCATCATCGGCGCACCGACGCAGGCCGCAAGACATTCTTCTTCGCGTTTCAGAAAAATTTTGCCGTCCACAGTACTCTCTCCGGTCTTGATGCCAAGACGCTGTTCGATGTGCGCCACTATTTCATCCGAACCGCATAGCGAACAGGACAAGTTGGTGCATACTGAAATACTATGACGCCCCACCGGCCGGGTTTCGAACATGGAATAAAAACTTGCGACTTCGTAAACCTGAATTGGCGGCAGGTCGAGGTAAGCGGCGACGGCATCCATAAGCGACTCGGTAAGATAACCGTCGTTGTCATGCTGCACGACGCGTAATGCCGAGATCACGGCCGAGCGCTGCCGACCTTCAGGAAAGCGTTTTACCCAGCGGTCGATTTCTTCGCGGGCGTGATCCGACAGGGCCGCTTCTTGCCGGGCATTCTCACTCATCAGCGATCAATCTCCCCGAAAACAACGTCCATGGTTCCGATGACGGCAACCACGTCCGCCAGCATGTGACCCCTGACCATTTCATCCATGGCAGCAAGATGCGGAAAACCCGGCGCCCTGATCTTGCAACGATAGGGTTTGTTGGCGCCATCCGATATGAGATACACGCCAAATTCTCCTTTGGGTGCTTCAACTGCTGCATAGGCCTCACCCTCCGGCACGCAATAGCCTTCGGTAAACAGCTTGAAATGGTGAATCAGAGATTCCATGTTATCTTTCATTTCCGGCCGCGCCGGTGCCCGCACTGTGCGGTCATCACTCATCACCGGCCCCGGGTTGTCACGCAGCCAGCGGACACATTGACGAATAATCCTGTTGGACTGACGAAGTTCCTCGATACGCACCAGGTATCGATCGTAGCAGTCGCCATTGACGCCAACGGGAATATCGAAATCGATCTCCGAATACACTTCATAGGGCTGCTTTTTACGCAAGTCCCAGGCAACGCCTGAACCTCTCAGCATCGGCCCCGAAAAACCCAGCGCCTTGGCGCGCTCGGGTGTCACGACGCCGATATTAACGGTGCGCTGTTTCCAGATGCGGTTATCGGTCAGCAGGGTTTCATACTCTTCGACATTGGCAGGGAAACGCTCAGTGAAATCCCAGATAAAATCAAGCAGGGTGCCCTGGCGATTTTCATTTATGGCATCAACGTCTTTCTGACTGCGCCAGTTGCTGGGCTGCAGTTTAGGCATTTCCTCCGGCAAGTCCCGGTAAACGCCGCCTGGCCGGTAGTAAGTCGCATGCATCCGCGTACCGGACACCGCCTCGTAACAATCCATGAGGTCTTCGCGGTCGCGGAAGCAGTACAGGAACATGGTCATGGCACCAATATCGAGGCCATGCGCACCCAGCCACATCAAGTGATTGAGAATTCGCGTGATCTCATCAAACATGACGCGTATGTATTGCGCCCGTTCTGGTGGCTCGATGCCCAGCAGCTTCTCGATAGCCAGCACGTAGCCGTGCTCGTTACACATCATCGATACGTAATCGAGCCGGTCCATGTAACCAATACTCTGGTTAAATGGCTTGCTCTCAGCGAGCTTTTCGGTGGCGCGGTGCAATAGCCCGATATGTGGATCGGCTTTTTGTATGACCTCGCCGTCCATTTCCAGTACCAGCCTGAGCACGCCATGGGCCGCCGGATGCTGCGGACCGAAATTCATGGTGAAGTTCTGGATTTCAGACATCGCCCTGCTCTTCCTTGAGGCCTGCGTCATAACGAATGTCGTCGCGAATTACCTTGGGGACCAGCGTGCGCGGCTGAATTGTGACCGGCTGGTAAACGACTCGACCCTTGTTCGGGTCATAACGCACCTCGACATTGCCTATCAGGGGAAAATCCTTGCGAAATGGGTGTCCGATGAAACCGTAATCAGTAAGAATACGCCGTAAATCGGGGTGGCCTCTGAACAAGATTCCAAATAAATCAAAAGCTTCACGCTCAAACCAGTCTGCCGCCGGCCAGATTTCGGTGATCGAATCGATTACCGGCGGTTCATCGGCGCTGCAAAAAGCACGCAGTCTCAGGCGATGGTTATGCGCCAGGGAGAGCAGATGATAGACCACCCCAAAGCGCCGGTTGCCGGCGACACGGGGGTGCGACATGTTCTTTTCGACCGCACGGCTGAACCCGTCGCCGGTGGCTTCCGTGGTCCCCCACTCGTCCTGGCCATAATCCAGGTAATCAACCGCACAGAGATCCATGAGCATCTCAAAGCCGAGTTCCGGCTTATCGCGCAATGAAGTGCAGACTTCCAGCAGTTTATCGGGGGCAACCTCGAAGGTGGCTTCGCCACAAGTCGAAGGAACCTCGGTAAGCGCGTCACCAAATTCCTCCCTGAGCATGACGAGGAGCTTTTCTGTGCGAACGCCCATCAATCAGGTCTCACGTGCGATGGTGTTGGTGCGGCGGATCTTTTTTTGCAGCTGGAGGATGCCGTAGAGCAAGGCTTCGGCCGTGGGCGGGCAGCCCGGAACGTAGACGTCGACGGGGACAATACGATCACATCCGCGCACGACGGAATATGAATAGTGGTAATAGCCGCCGCCATTGGCACACGAGCCCATTGAAATGACCCAACGCGGCTCGGCCATCTGGTCATAAACCTTGCGCAAAGCCGGCGCCATTTTGTTTACCAGGGTTCCGGCAACAATCATTACATCCGACTGGCGCGGGCTGGGTCTGAAAATTACGCCGAATCTGTCCAGGTCGTAGCGACTTGCGCCCGCCTGCATCATCTCAACGGCACAGCAGGCGAGACCAAAAGTCATTGGCCACATAGAGCCGGTGCGAGCCCAGTTGATCAATTTGTCGATCGTGGTGGTATGCACATGGGCGGGACTCGTGCTCTCTGCGGCTAATCCCATTCCAAAGCTCCTTTTTTCCATTCGTACACAAAGCCGATGACCAGGATTGCGAGAAAGACTGCCATGGCCAGCAGGCCGAACAGGCCGATTTCATCCAGCACCACCGCCCAGGGGAAAAGGAAGGCAATCTCGAGATCAAATATAATAAAAAGTATCGCTACCAGGTAGTAACGCACATCAAACTTCATGCGGGTGTCTTCGAAGGCCTCGAAGCCGCATTCATAAGGAGAGAGTTTCTCGTCGTCCGGATTGCGCGGCCCCAACAGCCAGCCGAGGCCGAGCAGCAGGAAGCCAAAAAAACTGGCAACCAGGATAAATATAAGAATCGGCAAGTATTCCTGCAGCATCCCGGATCCGTTATCTCAGCAGTGTAGACGCGCACCGGGCCGCGGCCCTTCAGGTGCCTGAAAATCTGACCGGGACATTATATATATATCCCTGATCAGCGTATCTGGTGCCGATGGCCGGACTCGAACCGGCACGGCTTGCGCCACTGCCCCCTCAAGACAGCGTGTCTACCAATTCCACCACATCGGCAATTGCTTAATTTGTGTGCTTAGCCGCCGTCATCCTCGGCCGGCGGAATTGCCGGTAGCTCTTCGTCGACCGCCTCTCCTGGCGGCGGTAAAAGGTCGATAGTCTCAGCGCTCGTCTGCGGCAACGTCTCGAGAACGCTCTGCGGTGCCGTTCGACGTGCAGCCAGGTTGGCGAGCACCAGGCTGTTGAGGATGAACAGGGTTGCCAGGATCGCCGTTGTCCGGCTCAGGAAGTTGGCCGAACCCGATGCGCCGAATACGGTTCCCGATGCGCCCGCGCCGAAGGCTGCGCCTGCTTCGGCGCCCTTGCCCCGCTGCAGGAGTATGAGCCCGATAATGACAGCCGCAAGAATCACCTGCGCACTAAGTAATAGAGTCTGAAGCATTTTGTATCCGTAAATTTGAGTAATCAATTACCGGCTGCCGCAATGATCTGCAGAAAGTCCTCGCCTTTAAGCGATGCTCCGCCAATCAGGCCGCCATCCACATCCGGCATGCCAAAAATCTCGGCAGCATTTCCCGGCTTCACGCTGCCCCCATAAAGAATCCTGAGCGAACTGCCTATTTTAGCATCCTTGTCGGACACCATCGCGCGAATAAATGCGTGGACCTGTTGCGCCTGTTCAGGGGTCGCGGTTTTGCCCGTCCCAATGGCCCACACCGGTTCATAGGCAAGCACGGAATCGTTCAATGCAGCGACACCCACCTTGGCGATTACCGCCTCAAGCTGCCTGGCTACCACCGATTCGGTGCTGCCGTCTTCGCGCTGCTCCAGGGTCTCGCCAACGCACAGCAGGGGTGTGAGGCCAGCCGACTGCACGGCCGCGAACTTGTCGGCGACGCGATCGTCTGTGTCGCCATACATGGCCCGGCGCTCCGAGTGGCCTATGATGACGTGGCTGCACCCCACATCGGCCAGCATCCCGGATGCGACTTCGCCCGTAAAAGCACCCTCGCCTGCCTGGTCGCACGCGTCCTGGGCACCGAGGTACACCTGAGTCTTGCCGAGCACAGTTGCTGCCTCCTGCAAATACACGAAAGCGGGACACACCAGAACGTCCGCCCCCCCGCGCTCCGGCAGCCCGCTCAACAGCGCGGACAGCAACTCGCCAAGCTGACTCCGGGAGCCATGCATTTTCCAGTTTCCCGCCACCAGCGGCTTCCTCATCTCGCATCTCCAGGCAAAAAATTGCGCGCAAGCTTAAGCGTCGTGACTGGGCAAATCAACGCCTTTGCACCCGAAACATGTGCTTGGGGCAGGCCGGTCATCACGCGACGTTCCGCCCGGCCTCGCGAACAGCATCGGCAATAGTTGTTGCTGTCTCATCGACCAGGGCCTTGTCTTCCCCTTCTACCATCACCCTGATCAGCGGTTCGGTGCCGGACGGCCGCAGGACTATGCGCCCCTTGTCGGCGAGGCGTTTCTCGGCCGCTGCCATCGCTTGCCTGACCGGCAGTGCCCCGTCCAGATCCAGCTCCGGGCTGACGGGTACGTTGATCAGCGTTTGCGGATACCGCTGCATCCCCTGGCACAACTCGGCCAGGGACTTGCCAGACTGACGCACGGCTGCCAGCACCTGCAGGGCGCTCACGATGCCATCTCCCGTTGTGCTCTCGTCCAGGCACAGGATATGCCCGGAGGTCTCGCCGCCGAGGTTGCCGCCGCGCTCGCGCAGCATGGCGAGCACGTTTCTATCGCCAACCTTGGCGCGATGAAACTCGATGCCTTGTGCGACCAGGGCATGCTCCAGGCCCAGGTTGCTCATCACGGTGCCGACGACCGGACCCTTGAGCGTGCCCGCCTGCTTCTTCGCGATGGCCAGTACGTACAGCAGCTGATCGCCGTCCACCAGTGCGCCGTTGTGATCCACCATTACCAGGCGGTCACCGTCGCCGTCCAGGGCGATACCGATGTCCGCCCGGACACCCTTTACAGTGAGCTTGAGGAGTTCCGGCTTGGTGGAACCTGCGTCGGCATTGATATTGCGCCCATTGGGCGAACACCCGATCGGGATCAACTCTGCGCCGAGGTCGGCCAGCACCCTGGGTGCTGCCTTGTAACCGGCACCGTGGGCGCAGTCCACCACGATTTTCATGCCCGCGAGATCCACCCCGCGGGGAAAACTTGCCTTGCAGTGCTCTTTGTAAGTATCCACCGCTTTGGTAACTCGCACGGCGCGACCGAGCTCGGCGGAGTCCCGGGTCAAAATGGGTTTTTCTATGAGCGCCTCGATCTGCGCTTCCTGTTCATCCGAAAGTTTGGCCCCGTTGCCATCGAAAAACTTGATGCCGTTATCGTAGTAAGGGTTATGTGAGGCGCTGATGACCACACCCAGATCGCCCCCAAGAAGCTGCGTGAAAAATGCAATGCCCGGCGTCGGCAACGGTCCCAGCAGGCGCACATTGACGCCTGCCGCAACGAAACCTGCCTCCAGGGCGGCCTCGAACATGTAGCCCGATACCCGGGTGTCCTTGCCAATTACCACCAGCCCGCCGTGCGGCATCAGGACCTGGGCAGCGGCGCTGGCCATGCGCAGGGCAAAATCCACGGTCATTGGCGGCTGTCCGACTTTGCCGCGCACGCCATCGGTACCGAAATATTTTTGCGTCATGCCTCGATTCCTCGTTTTTCGCGACCGGTCCTGACCGCATTGATTACCGCCAGCGCATCGCGCGTTTCGGCCACATCATGGACCCGGATTATATGCGCTCCCAACCAGGCAGACAGCGATGCCAGTGCGAGGCTGCCCGCCAGGCGTTCATTCACCGGGCGCCCCGTCAGCGCGCCCAGCATCGATTTTCGCGACAGCCCTGCCAGGACCGGATACCCGGCTTCGACAATCCGCCCGAGCCCGGCCAGCAGGGCAAGAGTGTGCTGCAGCGTTTTGCCGAACCCGAACCCAGGATCGAGCACGATGCGCGCGCGGACGATGCCCGCCTCCTCGCAGGCCTGCGCCCTCGCCAGCAAGAATTGCAGTACCTCTGCGACGACATCTTCATACACAGGATGCTCCTGCATCATGCCTGGCTCGCCCAGCATGTGCATCAGGCAGACGGCCAGGTCCGTCTCGGCAGCAGCTTCGATGGCGCCGGGTGCACGCAGCGCACGCACGTCGTTGATCATGAGCGCACCGGCTGCTGCGGCCGCACGCATCACCTCGGGCTTGCTGGTGTCTATGGAGACTTTGATGCCCCTTTTGGACAAATTCTCGACCACCGGAATCACGCGCTTTAGTTCTTCGCCAACCGCAACACTCTGCGCTCCCGGACGCGTTGATTCGCCGCCAACGTCTATCAGTGTCGCACCCTGCTCGACCATTGCGAGAGCGCGGGCGACAGCATGATCGGTATCGATAAACAAGCCGCCGTCGGAAAAGGAGTCGGGCGTAACGTTGAGAATGCCCATGATAACGGGCGACTCCAGCGCCAGGTCATTGCGGGCATCGAGGCGCAGCCGTTTTATCTCAGAGGCGTAAGTCATAGGT
>JBFGOQ010000036.1:0-24113 GCA_041565075.1 Gammaproteobacteria bacterium | reverse complement strand
TTGTGCTGCCTGCCAGCCAGGCATGAAAAGCTCGGCGGTCGGTTAAAGCGCTGGGTCACTGCCTGATCGGTGCCAGCGTCTCGCCGGTCACGAACATGCAGTCGCCGTCAAAAGGCCTGATCGTGCTCAATGTCGTTGGGATTACACCCGATACGCCAGATGTGATAAAAAGGCGCCCCTTTACGCGAGATGACTCATGCCTCTCAAGACTTTTCCGCTCGTGGTCGAGCGTTCAGAAATGATTACGCCGAGCGTGCTGGAGCTTGCGTTTCGCCGCGCCGGCGACGAAGCGCTGTCCTATGTCGCCGGGCAGTTCCTGAATATCCATTTCGAGGCCGACGGCAAGGCGACGCATCGCAGTTACAGTATTGCCAGCGCACCGCGCGACGGCGGCACGCTGGACATTGCGATTGCTCCGGTCGAGGGTGGCAGGGCGACCAAGCTGCTGTTCGGTCTGGAACCCGGCGACCCGGTGCAGGCCAGCGGGCCGTTCGGGCGCTTTGTATTGCGGGATGATCCGCCGTGTCGCTATGTCCTGGTCGGCACGGGCACCGGGATTACGCCCTATCGCGCAATGCTGCCGGGGCTCGCGGACCGGCTGAGCAACGGCGATTATTCTGTCGAGCTTCTGATGGGCGTGCAGTATCGCAAAGACAAGCTCTACCATGCCGATTTTGCAGAGTTCGACGCACAACATGAGAATTTTAATTATCGTGCCTGCCTGAGCCGCGAAGATGATTGCGAGGCGGGCGAAGTGCATGGGTACGTACAGCACCAGTTTGGCGAGCTGAATCTGGATCCGCAAACAGATGTCATTTACTTATGCGGCAATCCCGACATGATCGACAATGCCGTCGACATCCTCAAAGAAAAAGGCTTTGAGCTGAAGCAGCTGCGTCGCGAGAAGTACCTGCCTGCGCGAAGCTAGACTGATTTTTGCCGGGGCAAGCTCAGCGCGAGCAGCACGAGCGCGGCGATGGCGGAGAGTCCTGAGCCCACCAGGATTCCCAGCCGGTCGACAACACTGTTATCCAGTCCGCTGTGTTCAAAAGCAAGTCCTGAGATGAACAGGCTCATAGTAAAGCCCAGTCCGGCGAGCCAACCTACCGCCAACACCTGGACCCAGGTGCTGCCGCGCGGCAGCCTGGCCATCCCCGTCAGTACTACCATGGCCGTAAACAACATTATCCCCAGTGGTTTACCCACGAACAATCCCGCAGTGACGCCAAGACTAATCGGGTGCATCAAGTCCTGGAATGACAAGCCAGACAATGTCAGTCCGGCGTTGGCGAAGGCAAACAGAGGAAGAATTGCGTAAGCGACCGCGGGATGCAGATCATGTTCTAGTGACCGCAACGGGCCCGCATTTCCCGACTTGTCGTTCATGGGAATGACCAGGGCCAGCAAGACGCCCGCCAGCGTCGCATGCACGCCGGATTTCAATACGGCCACCCACATAACGATGCCCAGGAGAATGTATGGCGTCGTATTCATGACGCCGCTGCGGTTCAGTGCGATGGCCCCCAGCCAGGCGCTGCCCGCCACCAGCAGGGCCAGTACCGACAAGTCGCCGGTGTAAAAGATGGCAATGATGATAATTGCACCGAGATCGTCGAATATGGCCAGCGTAAGCAGGAATACCTTGAGCGCGGCGGGCACGCGCTGGCCAAACAGCATCAGCAAGCCCAGGGCAAAAGCGATATCTGTGGCAACGGGAATGCCCCAGCCGTCCAGGCGACCGCCAGGCTGTTGATTGATCCACACATAGATCAGGGCCGGCACGATCATGCCACCAAGCGCGGCTGCGCCTGGCAACACCAGTTGTGATTTTTCAGACAGTTCGCCATCGAGAATCTCACGTTTAATCTCGAGACCCACCAGGAAGAAAAACACTGCCATCAGCCCATCGTTGATCCACAGCAACAACGGCTTGGCAATTTCCAGTGCCCCGATGCGCACCGCAACCGGCGTCGAGAGAAATGCATCGTACAGCGGCGACAGTGGCGAGTTGGCAATGGCCAGCGCGAGAATTGCGGCCAGCAGCAACAGGATGCCCGAAGCCGATTCCAGGCGCAGGAATTCGTTGATCGACCCGGCAATCTTGTCGCCGGCTTCCTGCACGATGTTTTTTTCGTTACTCATGGGAATTTTTATGCGTCGATGCGCCGGTACTTGATGCGGTGTGGCTGGTCGGCCTCGTCGCCCAGGCGGCGTTTGCGGTCTTTCTCGTAATCTGCGTAATTGCCTTCGAACCATGTGGTCTCACTGTCACCTTCGAAGGCCAGTATGTGGGTCGCGACCCGATCCAGGAACCAGCGGTCATGGGAAATGATTACCGCACAACCGGCGAAGTCCAGCAAGGCCTCTTCCAGGGCGCGCAAGGTCTCTACGTCCAGGTCGTTGGTGGGCTCGTCCAGCAACAGTACGTTACCGCCCGCCTTGATGAGTTTCGCCAGGTGCACCCGGTTGCGCTCGCCGCCGGAAAGATCACCGATGCGTTTTTGCTGGTCAGGGCCGCGGAAATTGAAGCGTCCGACGTAAGCACGTGAAGGCGTTTCGTACTTGCCCACCTGGATGATGTCCTGACCGTCCGAGATTTCCTCCCACACGGTCTTGCTGTCATCCAGCGCATCGCGGGACTGGTCTACGTAGGCGACGCTGACAGATTCGCCGATCTTGAACTCGCCGCCATCGGGCTGCTCTTCGCCCGTAATCATGCGAAAGAGAGTCGTCTTGCCGGCACCATTGGGGCCGATTACGCCGACGATGCCGCCCTTGGGCAGGCTGAAATTCATGTCTGCCACCAGCAGGCGGTCGTCGAAGCCCTTTCTTACATGCCGGGCATCGATGACGAGGTCGCCGAGTCGGGGCCCGGGCGGAATATAGAGCTGCTTGGTCTCGTTACGTTTTTGCACTTCGCGGGAAGCCAGCTCCTCGAAGCGGGCGAGCCGCGCCTTGCTCTTGGCGTGACGCCCCCGCGCCGAGGCGCGCACCCACTCCAGCTCGGCCTGCATGGCCTTGCGTCGCGCGTCTTCCTGGCGTTCTTCGGTTTCCAGGCGTCTTTCCTTCTGTTCCAGCCACGAGGAATAGTTACCTTCCCAGGGGATGCCATAGCCGCGATCGAGTTCGAGAATCCAGCCGGCTACGTTGTCGAGAAAATAGCGGTCATGAGTCACGGCGATTACTGTGCCCGGGAATTCGGACAGGAATCGCTCCAGCCAGGCTACAGATTCGGCGTCGAGATGGTTGGTGGGCTCGTCAAGCAGCAGCATGTCGGGACGCGATAGCAACAACTTGCACAGTGCCACGCGACGACGTTCGCCGCCGGAGAGTTTGCTGACATCCGCGTCCCAGGGTGGCAGACGCAGGGCTTCTGCCGCCACCTCCAGCGTGCGCTCCAGGTTATGGCCTTCAGCAGCTTGCACTATGTTTTCGAGTTCGGCTTGTTCTTTTGCCAAGGCCTCGAAATCGGCATCAGCTTCGGCGTAAGCGGCATACACCTTGTCAAGGCGGGCCAGTGCATCTTTGACGTTGCCCAGCGCTTCTTCGACATTGCCACGCACATCCTGGTCCGGGTCGAGCTGCGGTTCCTGTGACAAGTAGCCGATACTGATGCCGGCCTGCGGGCGCGCTTCGCCTTCGATCTGGGTGTCGAGTCCGGCCATGATGCGTAACAAGGTGGATTTGCCGGCCCCATTCAGCCCCAGCACGCCGATCTTGGCACCCGGGAAAAAGCTCAGTGAAATGTCATGCAGGATGACGCGCTTGGGCGGCACTATCTTGCCGACCCGGTTCATCGTGTAAATGTATTGCGCCATGCTTGCTCGCGGCCCCCAAAAAAGGCGCCTATGATAAAGGCAAATGCCACAGTTTGCCCCAACAATATAGAGCAGCGCTTGTCCAGTCCTGAACAAAAAGTTTGCGTATTTGCCGGTCCCGGGATTGCCGCCTACGGATTTGGTGACGAGCACCCCTTTGGTCCCGATCGTCACGCAGTATTCATGGAGGCGCTCGAAGCGAGCGGCCTTGCCGCGTCAGTGCACCTGCATGGCACGGCCTCGGCGACACGTGCGCAGATCGGGTTGTTTCACACGGATGACTACATCGACAGGGTCGAAGAATTGTCCCGCGCGGGCTCGGGTTATCTGGATTACGGTGACACGCCGGCAGTCCCTGGCATTTTCGAGGCCGCATCTGCAGTCGTGGGCACCACGCTTGCGGCCACCGACGCCCTGATGGCAGGTACGTGCAGCCGGGCATTTATTCCGATCGCGGGGCTGCACCACGCCGCCCGCCAGCAGGCGGCCGGCTTTTGTGTGTTTAACGATTGTGGCGTGGCAATCGAATACCTGCATCTTCAGCATGGCCTGGAACGCATCGCCTACGTCGACATTGATGCTCACCATGGTGATGGCGTTTACTACGGTTTCGAAGACGCGCCATTTTTGTATTTCGCGGACCTGCACGAGGACGGACATTATCTGTATCCCGGGACCGGTGCGGCCTCGGAGCGCGGCACAGGCGCCGGTGCCGGGCGCAAGCTCAACATTCCCATGCCGCCCGGTGCCGGTGATGCCGCTTTTTTCCGGGCCTGGAACGCTGTCGAGCAGTTCGTGCTGGCGGCCCGCCCCGAGATCATTCTCCTGCAATGCGGTGCCGACAGTCTCGCCGGTGACCCGATCACCCACCTGCGCTATTCGGAACACGCCCACGCGCATGCGGCCAGGCGCCTTGCCGATATCGCCGACCAGCTGGGCCATGGCCGTGTACTGGCAATGGGTGGTGGGGGTTATCACAGACCCAACCTGGCCCGCGCCTGGTGCGCGGTGGTGCGCGCTTTCCTGCACAAGGATTAGCGACGCCGGGGCCACTGTGGCATCGGGCATGGTGCTGTACAATGCCGCTCTTTGAAATTACCTTGCCTTGCGCGCCAGACCAGGCGCTGCTATCCGAAGGAGATTGCCGATGTTCAGCCCCGATCTCACGATCGCCGGATTTGATGACGAATTACACGAGGCCATCCAGGCCGAGCGCCGGCGCCAGGAAGAGCATATCGAGCTGATCGCATCGGAAAACTATGCCAGCCCGCGGGTACTCGAGGCGCAGGGTTCGGTGCTTACCAACAAGTATGCCGAAGGCTATCCCGGCAAGCGTTACTACGGCGGTTGTGATTACGTCGACATGGGGGAGCGCCTCGCGATTGAGCGCGCCAAGAAACTGTTCAATGCCGGGTATGCGAACGCGCAGCCCCACTCGGGTTCCCAGGCCAACGCGGCTGTCTACTTTGCACTGCTGAAGCCTGGCGACACGATTCTGGGAATGAGCCTCGCGCATGGCGGGCACCTTACGCATGGCGCCAAGCCAAACTTTTCGGGCAAACTATTTAATGCCGTGCAGTATGGCATTGACGAAGAATCCGGCGAGATCAATTTTGAGACTGTTGCGGCGCTGGCCCGCGAGCACAAGCCGCGTATGGTCGTTGCGGGCTTCTCTGCGTATTCGCGCACCATCGACTGGCAGAAGTTTCGCGACATCGCCGACGAAGTTGGCGCCTACCTGTTTGTGGATATGGCACATGTCGCGGGGCTGATTGCGGCAGGTGTTTACCCCAATCCCGTACCGGTGGCGGACGTTACCACGACGACCACTCACAAGACGCTGCGAGGACCGCGCGGGGGTCTGATCCTTGCCCGCGATGACGAGGAGATCAACAAGAAATTCAACTCAATGGTGTTTCCCGGGACCCAGGGCGGGCCGCTCATGCACGTGATTGCCGCCAAGGCAGTGGCGTTCAAGGAAGCGCTGCAGCCGGCATTTGTCGAATACCAGAAACAGGTGGTCAGGAACGCCCAGGCAATGGCCAACACCCTGATCGAGCGCGGCTACAAGATCGTGTCCGGTGGTACCGACAATCATCTGTTTCTGGTCGACCTGATCGATAAGGGCATAACCGGGAAGGATGCCGATGCAGCTCTGGACCGGGCCAATATCACGGTCAACAAGAACGCCGTGCCCAACGACCCGCGCTCGCCGTTTGTGACCAGCGGTTTGCGCCTGGGTACGCCGGCCATAACCACCCGGGGAATGAATGAGCCCGAGGCGCGGGAGCTTACCAACTGGATCGCTGACATTCTCGACGACATCGAAAGTGAGACTATGATCAATGCGGTCAGGGCTAAGGTGCTGGATCTGTGCGCGCGCTTTCCGGTGTACGGCCGCGCAGTCTGAGCGCGGCCAAAATGAATCATGCACTGTCCGTTTTGCGCCCACGATGAAACCAAGGTGATCGATTCGCGCCTGGCCGGCGAGGGCCGCCAGGTGCGCAGGCGCCGCGAATGCCTGCAGTGCGAGGAGCGTTTCACAACCTTCGAATCTGCCGAACTCGTTATGCCCCACCTGGTCAAGCAGGACGGCACGCGGGAACCCTTCGACGAAGCCAAGCTGCGCCGCGGTATCGTGCGCTCACTGGAAAAACGCCCGGTCAGTACCGAAGACATCGAGGCCACCATCATGCGCATCATCCATCGCCTTTCGATGGTGGGCGAGCGCGAACTGCCTTCCCGGCAGCTGGGCGAGTGGGTGATGGAAGAGCTGCGCGACCTTGACGAGGTCGCCTACGTGCGTTTTGCATCGGTTTATCGTCGCTTCCAGGATGTCGAGGCATTTCGCCATGAGATCGAGCGATTGAAAGAGCCGTTGAGTGCCGAGGTGCGTCGTCGCCAGATGTCGCTGCTTGGCGAGGCCGGCGAGGGCAGTACCAAGAGCGGGCGCAAGCGGCGTTGACGGGCGCGGACATGTTTTGTGATTTCGACCGGGCAATGATGGCTGAGGCGCTGGCTCTGGCCCGGCGCGGCCTGTACACCACCGATCCGAATCCGCGGGTAGGCTGCGTACTGGCCAAAGACAGGACGATAGTCGGACGGGGGTTTCATGCTTTTGCCGGCGGACCGCACGCGGAAATCGCTGCCCTGGCCGAGGCGGGCGAGGCGGCCAGGGGCGCCACCGCATACGTGACGCTCGAACCTTGTTGTCATACCGGGCGAACCGGACCCTGCACCGAGGCGCTTGTAGCCGCAGGCATCGCGAGGGTCGTGTATGCCGACCAGGACCCCGGTCCGGCGGTTGCCGGGCGAGGACGTCGCGACCTGCAGGATGCCGGTATCGCAGTTGCAGAAGGGCTGCTCCGCGACGAGGCCAGGGCGCTGAATCCCGGATATCTGTCGCGGGTGGAGCGCGGCCGTCCCTTCCTTCGCAGCAAGATCGCCGTGAGCCTGGATGGCCGCACGGCCCTGCAGTCGGGAGCATCCAAGTGGATAACAGGGGACGCTGCGCGTGAAGACGTGCAGCGATGGCGCGCACAAAGTTCGGCCATCATGACCGGCATAGGCACTGTATTGCAGGACGATCCGCATTTTGACGCGCGTGTTGCACTGCCCGAAACTGAAGTCGTGCAACCCGCCAGGGTGGTGCTCGACAAGCAACTGCGCATGCCTCACGACGCGCGGCTGTTTGCAAAAGGCGGACCCGTGCACATACTGACGACGGCCAGCAAGCCCGCGGGTCCCGAGCGGGCGAACATTCACCGGGTGCCGGCGGGTCCTGGCGGCGTGTCCCTGGCAGACGCCATGACAGTACTGGCTCAATTACAGTTCAACGAAGTACTGGTGGAAGCGGGCGCGATTCTGAATGGCGCTCTGCTCAAGGCAGGGCTGGTGGATGAGTTGCTGTTGTATGTGGGCCCGCATCTCATGGGTGAATCCGCACAGGGACTCGCCAATATTGGCGTGCTGCGCGACATGTCCGATCGCATGCAGTTCAAGCTGCACGATACGACTGTTATCGGCGATGATCTGCGCCTGGTGCTGCGGCCGCTTGCGAATGAGGTGGGTTGAGTCGTGTTTACGGGTCTGGTGCAGGGCAAGGGCAAAATTACGGCCCGTCGATTTTGCGGTGGCGATCTGCAGCTGCGGATCGATACCGCTGCGCTTTGCAAGGTAGCGCTTGACGAAGGCGAGAGCATTGCGGTCAACGGTGTTTGCCTTACGGCCACGGCTATCGATGGGTCGGCATTCGGCGCGGATGTTTCGAACGAGACTCTGGCGGCAACCACCCTGGGCACACTCGAGGTCGGCGACGATGTCAACCTGGAACGATCGCTGGTGCTGGGCCAGGCGCTCGGTGGTCATCTGGTGACAGGCCACGTGGACGGGGTCGGCGAGATACTCAGGGTTGTGCAGGACGGGCGCTCCTCGCGGCTGCAGATTTCGCTGCCCGGGGCGCTCACTCAATACATCGCCGCCAGGGGCAGTGTATGCGTGGACGGTGTCAGCCTCACTGTCAACGAGGTCCAGGGCAATAAGTTCAGTGTCAATGTGGTGCCGCATACGATGGCGGTTACAACCCTGGGCGAATATGGTCCGGGCACACGCGTCAACATAGAAGTCGATATAATTGCGCGCTATCTCGAACGCCTGTTGCAAGGGCGCGAGGACGAAACCGGCGGCATCGATGCGGATCTGCTCGAGCGGTTCGGGTTTGGCCGGGAGCACAAACAAGGACAATGATGAGCGGCGAGTTCAACACTATTGATGAGATTCTTGCGGATCTGAGCGCAGGCAAGATGGTGGTCATCATGGACGATGCCGACCGCGAAAACGAAGGCGACCTGGTAATGGTGGCAGAGGCCGTGCGACCCGATGATATTAATTTCATGGCACGCTTCGGTCGCGGCCTCATTTGTCTCACATTAACCCGCGAGCGCTGTCGGCAGTTGCGCTTGCCGCTCATGGTCAGCGAAACCGACCGCATACATGGCACCAATTTCACCATGTCCATAGAAGCCGCGGAGGGCGTCACGACGGGCATATCCGCGCATGACCGCGCGCATACCATTACCACCGCGGTCGCAAAAACCGCCGCCCCGGAGGACCTGCGTCAGCCCGGGCATATTTTCCCGCTGATGGCCCAGCCGGGCGGCGTGTTGACACGCGCCGGGCATACCGAGGCAGGGTGTGATCTGGCGCGGCTGGCCGGCAAGGAGGCCGCGGCAGTCATTGTCGAGATTCTGCATGAAGACGGCTCCATGGCCCGGCGCGATGACCTGCTCGCTTTCGCGCAGGAACACGGGCTCAAGATCGGCACGATCGCACAACTCATCCGCTACCGGCTGGACAATGAGGATTCGGTCGAGGTCATCCGCGAAGTGCCGGTATCTACAGTGCACGGCGATTTTCGCATGCTGTGTTTCGAAGACCATGTCAGTCGCACTGTGCATCTCGCGCTGGTGCATGGCGATATCTCCGGTACCGAGCCGGTGATGGTGCGAGTACATTTACAGAACACACTCAGTGACGTCGTGGGCGCCAAATGGCCCAGCCTGGGCAGGCCGGTCGACAGCGCTTTGCAACGCATTGTGAAGGAAGGCGCAGGCGTGGTGGTGGTGCTGCGCCGGCACGAAGATCCGAGCGAACTCATCGATATCATCGACCAGGCGGTGGAACATGGTGGGCATGAGGATGCCGGCGGCGACGAAGTCCTGCGCACCTACGGTATCGGTGCACAGATATTGTGTCAGCTTGGTATTTCGAAGATGCGGGTGCTGAGCGCGCCCAAGAAAATGCATGGCCTGTCCGGCTTCGGCCTGGAAGTTGTGGAATACGTGGAGTGATAGACTAGGCGCGCTTTCGAAGAGGCATTACACATGGCGGAGTACAAAAGCCTGCAGGGCGATCACAATGCCCGCGATCTGCGCATTGCGGTCGTGGCTGCGCGCTTTAATGAATACATCGTGGAAAGCCTGGTCAAGGGTGCGTTCGAAGCCCTCATCCGCCTTGGCGCCAGCGAACGGGATATTACGGTAGTCCGCGTGCCCGGCGCGTGGGATTTGCCGCTGGTCGTCGACAAGCTGTGCCAGTCCAGGCGCTACGATGCAATCGTGGCCCTGGGGGCGGTGATCAGGGGTGCGACGCCGCATTTCGACTACGTTGCCGGCGACTGCTCTCGCGGGTTGGCCACGGCGGCGCAGGCGAGCGGTGTGCCGGTGGCATTCGGCGTCCTCACCACTGACACCGTCGAGCAGGCCCTGGAGCGCGCCGGTACCAAGGCCGGCAACAAGGGTGCGGACGCTGCCGTGACTGCCGTCGAGATGGCACGCTTGTTACGGCAACTGGACACCTGATTATGGCCAGGGCCAATCCCGGCGCGAAGGGTTCCAGGACCCGCGCCCGGCGCCTCGCTATGCAGGCGCTATACCAGCATGAAATCAACCCCGAGCCCTGGCAGGCAATCTGCAAACAGTTCATCGACAGCGAGTCGGCCCGCGGCGCAGACCACGAATACTTCGAATTCCTGGTCAGTCAGGTAGCCATGAACGCCGAGGCGCTTGCGGCCAGGCTCGATGATTTGCTGGACCGACCATTTGTGCAGCTCGACCCGGTCGAACGCGCCATCCTCCTGGTCGGTGTATTTGAGCTGGCTGATTGTCCCGATGTGCCTTACCGAGTGGTGATTAACGAGGCGGTGGAACTGGCGCGCCGCTATGGTGCTACGGGCGGTCATCGTTACATCAATGGCGTGCTGGACAAATGCGCCGCCAAGCTGCGCGCGACGGAAACCGCCGCCCGCGCAGCGGACTGATCCAGACAGGCATGCCTCTCTCGGAAACCCAGGTCATCGAGCTCCTGCAATCCGCGGGCGCTACCCGTACAGATGTGTGCGCCGGAATCGGCGATGACGCGGCAGTTCTGGAGCTGGGTGAGGGGCAGCAGCTGATCAGCTGCGTGGATGCCATTGTCGAAGGGGTGCATTTTCCGCGCGATATTTCCGCCACCGATATCGGTTGGCGCGCACTTGCCGTGAACCTGAGTGATTTCGCCGCCATGGGTGCGGTGCCGCGTTGGGCAACGCTGGTGCTTGCTTTGCCGGAAGCGGAGGAGGAATGGGTCAGGGGTTTCGCCCAGGGCTTCGCCGAAATTGCCGCGCTCCACCAGGTTGCCCTGGTCGGTGGCGACACTGTGCGGGGCCAGAGGATGGCTGCGGTGCAAGTGATGGGCACCGCAAAAGCCGGCGACAGCATTATGCGCAGTGGCGCAAATACCGGCGACGATGTCTGGGTCTCGGGCACCCTTGGCGATGCCGCGGCAGGCCTCGCTGTCCTGCAAGGCGAACTGGCAGTCGACAACTCTCATGCCGGCGAGCTCATACAGAAATTTCTGCGCCCCGAGCCACGCCTGCAGCTTGGGCAATCACTCACCCGTCTCGCCAGCGCCGCGATCGATATCTCCGATGGGCTCCTGACCGATGCTGCCCGGCTGGCCAGGGCCAGCGGAGTCGGTATGCAACTGGAAATCGACCGGCTGCCGCTTTCGGAGGTGCTCGGCAGTGCGACCAGTCATGCACAGGCCCTGAATTTTGCCGCCACGGGGGGCGACGACTACGAGTTGCTGTTCACTTCACCGGCCTCGCGGCGCGATGCCATCAGGACGCTCATCGACGAGGTAAATATGTCCTGTACCCGCATAGGCTCTGTGCTTGGCGGGCAAACTGTGACCTGTGTACTGGAAAGTAAGCCCTGGATACCGTCTCATACAGGCTTTGACCATTTCGCACTCCGGGGCAGCAGTTGAACAGGCAGCCCGCAGTGCGACAAGTGTTTTCGGATCCGGTGCATATACTCGCATTCGGCTTCGGCTCGGGGCTGGCGCCCTGGGCGCCGGGAACGGCCGGAACACTGGTCGGCGTGGCGATTGACGTATTAATGCGCAGTGCCGGTGCCGAATGGCCAATACGGCTGGCGCTCGCTGTGCTGGTGAGCGTGGCTGGCATCTGGATTTGCGGAGCCAGCGCACGCAGGCTTGGTGAGCATGACCACCCTGGCATCGTCTGGGATGAAATAGCAGGCATTCTGCTGACCCTGGTGGTGGCTCCGGATGGTTGGCGGGGCGCGTTTTACGGGTTCGTGTTGTTCAGGGTGTTCGATATCCTGAAGCCATGGCCGATACGCGTGATCGACAGAAAGGTGGCCGGCGGGCTGGGAATCATGCTCGATGATCTGCTTGCCGCATTATTCGCCATGGCAGCAATGATGATCCTGCTGGCGACTGGAATCGTTTACTGAGAGGCGGAAGCTGAGGATTGAACCTTGAGTGCTGAACCAGAATTAAAGCCAACGGCGACACGCAAACTCGGTAAGTACGTCACCATCAAGAAGGTGGGCAGCGGCAGTACCGGCGACGTATACCTGGCCCACGATCCTTATTACGGCCGCGATGTCGCGGTCAAAGTCTATTTCCGCGAAGGTATGCTGGGCGACGATCCGACCGTATCGCGCAAGATGTTTTTCAACGAAGCCCACATGGTGGGCATGCTGCAGCACCAGAATATCCTGCCGATTTTCGATGCGGGTGAGGAGAACGGCGAGTACTACGTGGTCATGGACTTCATCCATGGTGCACGTACCCTGGCGGCTTATTGCAAGCCGGGCAACCAATTACCCATAGAAGATGTCGTACAGATCATATTTAAATGCGCCAAGGCATTGAGTTACGCCCATAGCCGCGGTGTTGTGCACAGGGATATAAAACCCAGCAATATCATGCTGACATCCGAAAGCGACGTGCGCATCATCGACTTCGGCATCGCCCTGGTGGCGGACTCCGAGACTTCGATCATTGAAGGCATAGCGGGCTCACCCAGCTACATGTCTCCCGAACAGGTTCGTTCGGAAGAGCTGACCAACAGTTCCGACCTGTATTCGCTCGGCGTCGTCATGTACGAGTTGCTCACCGGGCACCGTCCGTACACTGCCAATAATCTTTCCAAGCTGCTGCATAAAATTGTGTATGCCACACCCGCGCCCATGCACACCCTGCGCGAAGGCATCCCGGATATTCTTGAAGAGATCACCGGGCGTTTGCTGCAAAAAGACTCCGACAAGCGCTACCAGAACGGAAACGAGCTCGCGGCCGATCTGACGCGTGCATTTCATACTCTTTCCAAGACTGAAAACCAGGTTGAGAAGCAGGAAAGATTCAATCAGCTCAGGTGTTCCAAGTTTTTCCACGACTTTTCCTATCCGGAAATCTGGGAAGTCATGCGCTCCGGCCAGTGGGTGGAGTGTGTCGAAGGTGATGAGATTATTCGTGAGGGTGAAATTGACGATCGCTTCTATGTAATCGTGTCGGGCGAAGTGGAAGTGGAACGAGGCGGCAAGATTGTGGGCAAGCTCGGCGAGGGCGATTGTTTCGGTGAGGCGGGTTACTTACAGCAGGCGGCGCGACGTGCCAGCATCCGTGCCGGTTCTGATGGCGTGACCCTCATGCGGGTCAGTTCGAGTTTGCTGGAGCAGGCATCTGCTGCCTGTCAGCTGCATTTCACCAAGGTATTCCTGCGCACAATGCTGGAACGCCTGGCACGCGCGGAACGCGCACAATCCGACAAGAAATAACTGCCCGGAGCCGGGCCAGGGCTGATTATTCTGTTTCCTTATCGTGCCTGACCAGGGCATAGGCCGAGTGGTTGTGGATCGATTCGAAATTTTCTGACTCGACGACGTAGGCACGAATGCGTTCATCTTCGTTCAGGCGCACTGCCACATCCCTTACTATGTCTTCAACGAACTTTGGATTGTCATAGGCGCGCTCGGTGACGTATTTTTCATCCGGGCGCTTGAGAATGCCATACAGATCGCAGGAGCCTTCCTGCTCCGCCACATCGATCAGTTCTTCGATCCATACGAAACCGTGAACCCGCGCCTCGATGGTGACGTGAGAACGTTGGTTATGCGCCCCGTATTCGGAAATGCGCTTGGAGCAGGGACACAAACTGGTCACTGGCACAACAACCTTGATCTTCATCCGGTTGCGGCCGTTCTTGCGTTCACCAACCAGCGCGGCCTCGTAGTCCATCAGGCTTTCCACGCCACTGACCGGTGCCTTCTTGGCAACGAAATATGGAAAACGCATCTCGATATGCCCTTCCTCGGCATCCAGAAGTTCGGTCATTTCGGTGAGCATGTCCTTGAAGGTGGCCACGGTGATTTCGCGCTCGTGGCGATTGAGAATCTCCAGGAATCGCGACATGTGCGTGCCCTTGAAATTGTGCGGCAGGTTCACGTACATGTTGAAGTTCGCAATGGTGTGCTGTTCACCACCGGATCGATCCTTGACCCTCACCGGGTGAAAAATATCTTTCACGCCCACCTTGTTGATGGGTACACGGCGCGTGTCAGCACGGCCCTGCACGTCTTCAATTACGTTGACTTTAGCTGCGGGCTTGCCGGTCTGGCTCATGCTTGCTTCCTCGAATTCTCTGGCCGCCGGTGTTCGACGGGGTAAGTGGCCTGTAGTTCCACGTGTAAACCGCGGGCCTTGTACAACAATGCTGAATAAAGGGGTGCGGGCAGCAGGTGGGACGCGCCTGGGACGGGAATTCTAGCCGCTGGACTTCAGGTCCGCAATGAATGGGCCTTCGCGCCAGTCTTCTATCGCACGAGCGATGCCGCTGGCGTCCAGACCGATCCCGGCCAGGCATTCCTCGCGCCCGCCATGTTCAATGAAGCGATCGGGCACACCGAGGTTTAATACCGGCACCTGGCAGGCGTGTGCCTGCAGGCATTCGTTTACCGCGCTGCCGGCGCCACCGGCAATGACATTATCCTCGATGGTGACCAGCGCCTCATGCCGGCTGGCCATACCCAGCACCATCTCCTGGTCGAGGGGCTTCACGAAACGCATGTTCACCAGACTTGCATCAAGCTGCCTGGCGACCTGGGCGGCGGGTGCCAGCATGGCGCCAAATGCGAGGATTGCGATGCCGGTACCATTGCGACGGACTTCTCCTTTCCCCACGGTCAGCGCCTGCATGTTTTTTTCCAGCGCCACGCCCGGGCCAGTGCCACGCGGATAACGAACTGCGGCGGGCTGATCCAGCGCCATTCCCGTATACAGCATCTGGCGGCACTCGTTTTCGTCGGCAGGCGCCATTACCACCATATTGGGGATGCAACGCAGGTAGCTCAGATCAAACGTACCCTGGTGTGTGGGCCCATCCGCACCCACCACGCCGGCGCGGTCGATCGCGAACAGCACTGGCAGGTTCTGGATGGCGACATCATGAATAAGCTGATCGTAGCCGCGTTGCAGGAAGGTTGAATAGATGGCCACCACGGGTTTCATGCCCTCGCAGGCCAGACCGGCGGCCAGTGTGATGGCATGCTGCTCGGCGATCGCCACGTCAAAATAGCGATCCGGAAAACGGCGCGCATAGTCCACCATGCCGGAACCCTCGCGCATCGCGGGCGTTATACCCACGACCCGATCGTCCAGCTCGGCCATATCGCACAACCAGTCGCCGAATATCCTGGAGTAGCTCGGGCTGCCGCCTGCCTGCTTGTGCAGGGTTCCGCTGGTGGCGTCGAAGGGACCGGGCCCGTGCCAGGCGATCGGATCTTTTTCGGCAGGCGCGTAGCCCTTGCCCTTGCGGGTGACCACATGCAGGAATTGCGGCCCGCTCAGCCCGCGCAGGTTTTCCAGCGTCTTGACCAGCGTCGGCAGATCATGACCGTCGATGGGTCCGATGTAGTTGAGCCCCATCTCCTCGAACAAAGTGCCGGGCAACATCATGCCCTTGAAATGCTCTTCCGAACGTCTTGCCAGTTCCCATACGGTAGGCATGCGTCGCAGGACTTTCTTGCTGCCTTCACGCAAGCTTGAATAAACCTTGCCCGAAAGTACGCGTGCAAAATAGTTGGACATCGCGCCAACGTTTTCTGAAATCGACATGTCGTTGTCGTTCAGAATCACCAGCAGGTTAACGTCCAGGGTGCCAGCGTGATTCAGGGCTTCGAAAGCCATGCCTGCGGTCATCGCACCGTCCCCGATGACGGCGACGACGCGGCGATCTTCCTGGCGTGCCCGCGCCGCGATCGCCATACCCAGCGCTGCGCTTACCGACGTGCTTGAATGGCCGGTGCCCAGCGTGTCGTACGGCGATTCTTCACGGCGTGGAAAAGGTGCGAGTCCGCCAAGTTTGCGGATGCTGCGCATCAGCTCACGTCGTCCCGTGATGGTCTTGTGCGGGTAGGCCTGGTGGCCGACGTCCCAGACCAGGCGGTCGAAAGGCGTGTTGAAAACGTAATGCAGGGCGACGGTGAGTTCCACGGTGCCGAGGCCGGCGGCAAAATGCCCGCCAACCTGGCTCAGGGTTTCGATGAGAAATGCGCGCAGCTCGCCGGCAACCGCCGGCAGCTTATTGGCGTCGAGCTTGCGCAGATCGTCGGGATCGTCAATCTGCCCGAGAATTGGGTAGTCGTCACTATCTGGCATCGGTGCTCCCCGTCGGGACATTATCCTTCACGCGATGGGGCTCT
The DNA here is from genome assembly GCA_041565075.1 of Gammaproteobacteria bacterium. Classification (GTDB taxonomy): domain Bacteria; phylum Pseudomonadota; class Gammaproteobacteria; order Steroidobacterales; family JABDLF01; genus JABDLF01. The sequence continues at coordinate 7,747 of JBFGOQ010000036.1, read as the reverse complement.
GTATACGAGTGCCTCAATGATCACGGGCCAAAAGGTAGTCCGACAGGGCCAGCAAGCCATCGGTTTTGCCGCTGAAATCGGCCAGCGCGGCGACAGCCTGGCGGTGTAATTCGTCAGCACGGCGGCGTGCTTCGGCGAGGCCTGCGGCCGCGGGGTAGGTGGGCTTGGCGAGCGCCTGGTCCTGGCCGGGTCGCTTGCCCAGCAGCTCGAGTTCGCCTTCCTCGTCGAGGATGTCATCGCAGATCTGGAAGGCGAGCCCCACATACGCGCCATATCTGTCCAGGCAGCGTCGATCGGATTCGGTGAGCTCATCCGCACACATACCCCCCAGCAGCACGCTCGCCCTGATCAGTGCGCCGGTCTTCATTTTATGCATACGCTCCAAGAACGCGGTATCGGCCGGTTTGCCCTGGGCATCGAGGTCCATGGCCTGGCCCCCTGCCATGCCGGCAATGCCGCTGGCTTGTGCAAGCAGGCTGATCATTGCCAGCCGCCGCGAGCCCGGCACAGCCATTTGCGCATCGTCGGCAAGTACCTGCACAGCCAACATCTGCAGAGCATCGCCGGCCAGAATCGCCGTCGCTTCGTCGAAAGCGATATGACAGGTCGGCTTGCCGCGCCGCAGATCGTCATCGTCCATGGCGGGCAAGTCGTCGTGCACCAGGGAATAAGCGTGAATCAGCTCCACGGCAACCGCGGGACCATCCAGGCGCTGTAATGGCACGTCCAGCGCCTCTCCGGCCGCATACACCAGAAGCGGGCGTGCACGTTTGCCACCCCCTAACACCGCGTAGCGCATGGCGCGTTGCAATCGTGAGGCCTGGGGTTGATCGGCGGGCAAGCACGCTTTGAGCGCGCGGTCTACGCGCGCGCGCCACCGACCGGCGTCGAAACTCGTCGCACCAGCAGCCAGCGTTTCAGTCTTCATCGGAGAAATCGGCCAGTTGCTCGATACCGGCCTTTTTCTGTAAGACTTTTACCTTGTGTTCCGCCTCCTTTAGCGCGGTTCGGCACTGGCGTGTCAGCGCAATGCCGCGCTGGAATTCCGCCAGCGCCTGTTCCAGCGTCAGTTCGCCATCTTCCATTTTCTCCACCAGGGTCTCGAGTTCCTCCAGTGCCTCCTCGAGGCCCGGCGAAGTTTTTTTGCGGGCGGATTTCTTGCTGGTCTTGCTCATGGCTACTCCGGGGGCGGAATCGTACGGTACACATGGCCCCCGAAGGGGTCAACGCGGGCACCATATGTTGACAGCCCCCGGGCGGGTCTCTAAAGTTCCATGCACTTTAGAACAAGTCTAAATCATTGCATGCCCGGTTTCCGGGTGTCCGGCAAGAAGTTTAAGGAGAAGACGTCATGGCAACACTCAAAGGCTCAAAAACCGAAGAGAATCTGAAGGCCGCATTTTCCGGGGAATCCCAGGCAAATCGGCGTTACCTTTATTTCGCTGCCAAAGCCGATGTCGAGGGCTATAACGATGTGGCAGCCGTGTTTCGTTCCACCGCAGAAGGCGAGACGGGACATGCTCATGGCCATCTGGAATATCTAGAGGCTGTTGGCGATCCGGCCACCGGCTTGCCTATCGGCGGAACCGGCGAAAACCTGAAGGCGGCCATAGCTGGCGAGACCCACGAATATACCGACATGTACCCAGGGATGGCCAAGCAGGCGCGCGACGAGGGCTTCGAGGAAATCGCGGACTGGTTCGAGACATTGGCCAAGGCAGAGCGTTCACACGCCAACCGTTTCACCAAAGCGCTGGAAGCGCTGGACGACTGATTTCGCAGGCACACGCGGCGGACCCGTTTGGCGGGTCCGCCGTGCTGTTTTGTACCAGCACCCAGGAACCCTTAAATGAGTGACGACAGCGGCGCGCGACGCGAGGGAAGTCTCGAGGCACCCACCCGGCACCCCATTGATTGGCAGGATCCGGCGTTCTTTGACGAAACCTCATTGCTCAAGGAGATGGAACGCGTTTTCGATGTCTGTCACGGCTGCCGACGTTGCTTCAACCTGTGCAACGCCTTTCCCCATCTTTTCGATGCCGTGGACGAAAGCGACACCATGGAAGTCGACGGCGTCGCGAAAGAAGTCTATTGGCAAGTGGCTGATCACTGTTACCTGTGTGACATGTGCTACATGAGCAAATGCCCGTACGTGCCACCGCATCCGTTCAACATCGACTTCCCTCATCTCATGCTGCGCGCCAAGGCGCAGAAATTCAGGCGCAACAAGCCCTCATTTCGGGACCGGGTGCTGACCTTGCCGGACAAAGTAGGGCAGTTCGCCGGTATTCCGGTGGTCGTGCAGGCGGTTAACAAATTTAACCACAGCAAATCGGGCAGGGCGCTGCTCGAGAAGAGCTTCGGTGTGCATCGCGATGCCGTAGTGCCGCCCTATCACAGCAAGACCCTGCGCAAACGCATGGCCAGTCATGCACCCCTGGAGGGCACGCCACAGGCGGCCGGCCCGACGCGTGGCAAGGCGGTGCTGTTCGCAACTTGTTATGGCAATTACAACGCGCCGGAACTGGGCGAGGATCTGGTGGCCATTTTCGAGCACAACGCCATCCCGGTTAAGCTGGCGGACAAGGAGCAATGCTGTGGCATGCCAAGGCTGGAGTTGGGTGATCTCGAGTCAGTGGCGCGGGCCAAGGAGCGCAACGTGCCGGTGCTTGCCAGCCTGGTCGACGAGGGCTGGGACATCGTGGCGCCCATCCCGTCCTGCGTACTCATGTTCAAGCAGGAATTGCCGCTGATGTATCCCGATGACGCGCAGGTGCAGCGCGTGGCCGCGGCAATTTTCGACCCGTTCGAATACCTTATGCACCGCAAGAAGGCGGGACTGCTGAACACCGAATTCAGCCGCGAGCTGGGCACCGTTGCTTACCATGTTGCCTGCCACCTGCGCGTGCAGAATATCGGCATGAAAACGCGTGATGTGCTCAATCTGGTGCCTGGCACCACGGTAATACCCATTGAACGCTGCACGGGCCACAACGGCACCTATGCAGTGAAAAAAGAATTCCACGAGATATCGATGAAAATCGGCAAGCCTGTCATGCGCCGGGTAGAAGATTCAGGTGCCGACGTTTATGCGAGTGACTGCCCGATGGCGGGAGCACAGATCCAGAACGGCCTGAGCGATCCCAGCCCCCCGGTGCATCCCTTGCGGCTGCTGCGCCAGGCTTATGGCATTGACTGATTTAAAGGAGTAACGGGCGAATGGCAAATGAAGGTTATCACGAGCCTTATGAGAATCTTGACGACGAAACTCGCGATTTCCACAGGGCGATAACTTCTCTGATGGAGGAGCTGGAAGCCGTGGATTGGTACAACCAGCGGGTCAATGTGTGCAAGGATGAGGAACTGAAGGCAATTCTCGCGCATAACCGCGATGAAGAAATGGAACACGCAGCCATGGTTCTGGAGTGGCTGCGCAGACGCAGCCCACGCTTCGACAAGGAACTCAGGGATTACCTGTTCACAGACAAATCACTTGCGGATCTCGGTAACCATGAGCACTGACACATTGCAAGCCAGCGCAGGCCCTCTTAATCCTGACGATCTCTACTCGCTGGAGGAATATTCGCTGCTGCGCGACGATTATCGCGCGCGAGTCATGGCGCATAAGAAAAACCGGCGCGTCGAATTGGGCGCCAACGCCAGCTTGTACTTCGAGGACCGGCTGACCATGCAATATCAGGTCCAGGAAGTACTGCGCATAGAGAAAATTTTCGAGCAAGAAGAAATCAGGCAGGAGCTGGAAGCCTATAATCCGTTGATCCCCGATGGGCGCAACTGGAAGGCGACTTTTATGATCGAGTATCCGGACGAGACCGAGCGCCGTGCCGCATTGTCTCAACTTATCGGCATTGAGGACACGGTATGGGTCAGGGTTGCCGGATACGAACCTGTGCGCCCGATCGCCGACGAAGACCTGGAACGCGAAACCGACGAGAAAACGTCTTCGGTACACTTCCTGCGTTTTGAGCTGAGTGATGCCATGGTAGATGCCCTCAAGAGCGGTGCCGCACTGTCCATGGGCATCGATCACGATAACTATGTCGCCACGGTAGATCCGGTTGCTATGCCGGTACGCGCAGCCCTGCTAGCCGATCTCGATTGAGCAGTCGCCAGACTCTATCCTCGCCAGCTTTCCTGCCAGACGTTAGAATTCGCAGCATCCGCGGCGAGTAGCACCGCATTGCCAGAGGTCAGCCAGAAAATCCATGAGCCGCGCCTATAAGGCTTCCGATATCGAAGTGCTCAGCGGGCTGGAGCCGGTGCGCCGCCGGCCCGGCATGTATACAGATACCGCGCGCCCCGATCATCTGGCCCGCGAAGTTATTGACAACAGCGTCGATGAAGCTCTTGCCGGGTATTGCAAGAAGATCGATGTAAAACTGTTCAAGGACGGATCGATGGAGGTGCGTGACGACGGCCGCGGCATGCCTGTCGATGTGCACCCAAAGGAAAAACTGCCGGGCGTGGAACTCATTCTCACGCGTTTGCACGCCGGTGCCAAATTTTCCGACAAGCATTATGAATTTGCCGGCGGCCTGCATGGGGTCGGAGTCTCGGTCGTAAATGCGTTGTCGACCCACCTTGAGGTGTGGGTGCGGCGCGGCGGCAAGGAATACAACCTGTCGTTCAAGAACGGCAAAAAGGCGTCCAGGCTGGAAGTTGTAGGCAAAGTCGGGCAGGCAAATTCAGGGACCACCATCCGTTTCTGGCCTGACGAAAAGTATTTCGATTCGACCAGGTTTTCTGTCGCGCGGTTGAAACATCTGTTGCGAGCCAAGGCCGTTCTGTGTCCAGGTCTGACCGTGCGCCTCGAGATCGAGAAGCCGCGGGCTAAATTCGAGTGGCGCTACCAGGGCGGGCTGGACGAGTATCTTGCCGAGGCGCTGGGCGGTGCCGAGGCCTTGCCGGAGGAACCGTTTTCAGGTTCCATCGAAGGCAAGCGCGAAGCCGCCGAATGGTCGCTGTGCTGGCTGGCGGGCGATGGCGAGCAAGTCACGGAAAGTTACGTCAACCTGATACCCACCGCCCAGGGCGGCACCCACGTCAATGGCCTGCGCACCGGTCTCACCGAGGCCATGCGTGAATTCTGTGAGTTCCGTGGCCTGCTGCCGCGCGGTGTCCGCCTGGCGCCTGACGACGTTTGGGAAAAGCTCGCTTACGTTCTTTCGGTCAAAGTCCGGGATCCGCAGTTTGCGGGCCAGACCAAGGAGCGCCTGGCGTCACGCGAGTGCGCGGCGTTCGTTTCGGGCGTGATCAAAGACGCGTTCGGGCTATGGCTCAATCAGCATCCGGAGGCCGGAGACCAGATTGCCAAGCTGGCAATCGAGAACGCGCAAAGACGCATCAAGGCAGCGCGCAAGGTGGTGCGCAAGCGCGTGGTGACCGGACCTGCGCTGCCCGGCAAGCTGGCCGACTGCATCAGCCAGGACCCCGGCCGCACCGAGCTGTTCCTCGTAGAAGGGGACTCGGCCGGTGGTTCCGCCAAGCAGGCGCGGGACCGCGAATTCCAGGCGGTGATGCCACTGCGCGGCAAGATCCTGAATACCTGGGAGGTCGACGGCTCCGAGTTACTGCGTTCGCAGGAAGTCCACAATATTGCCGTCGCGCTGGGCGTGGATCCGGGTTCGGAGAAGCTCAAAGAGCTGCGTTACGACAAGGTATGTATCCTGGCCGATGCGGATTCCGATGGCCTGCATATCGCTACTTTGCTGTGCGCGCTGTTTCAGCGGCACTTCTCCCGGCTGGTCAGCGCGGGTCACGTCTATGTGGCCATGCCGCCGCTTTATCGCATTGACGTCGGCAGGCAGACATTTTATGCACTTGATGAAGGCGAGCGGGAAGGTGTTCTGGATCGCATCGCGGCGGAAAAAATCCGCGGCAAGGTATCGGTGACGCGATTCAAGGGCCTGGGCGAGATGAGTCCCGTGCAATTGCGCGAAACGACGATGGCACCGGACACGCGCCGGCTCGTACGCCTGACCGTCAATGCCAAAGACAAGACCAACACCTTGCTGGACATGTTGCTGGCGCGCAAGCGCTCGCCGGACCGCAAGGCCTGGCTGGAGAAGAAAGGCAACCTCGCTGAAATTTAGATGCCGATTTATTGACCGGGAACACTGATATGACCTCCACTTCAAACGTGGTCGACCAGAACATCGAGTCGCAGCCACTCAGGGAATTCACCGAAAAGGCGTATCTCGATTACTCGATGTACGTAATCCTGGACCGTGCCTTGCCGAAAATTGGCGACGGACTGAAGCCCGTGCAGCGGCGCATTGTCTATGCCATGAGCGAGTTGGGCCTGGCGGCCGGGGCCAAGCACAAAAAGTCGGCACGCACAGTGGGTGACGTGATTGGTAAGTTCCATCCCCATGGTGATTCCGCTTGCTACGAGGCCATGGTGCACATGGCCCAGCCTTTCGCCTACCGCTATCCGATCGTCGACGGCCAGGGCAACTGGGGTTCTCAGGATGACCCAAAGTCCTTTGCAGCGATGCGTTATACAGAGTCACGGCTCACGCCCTATGCCGCGGTGCTGCTGTCCGAACTTGCCCAGGGCACGGTGGAGTGGGCACCCAACTTCGACGGCACGCTGGACGAACCGGTGGTATTGCCCTCGCGCTTGCCCAACGTGTTGTTGAACGGTGCAACCGGTATTGCAGTTGGCATGTCCACGGATATTCCGCCGCACAACCTGACCGAGATTGCGAGCGCGTGCATACGTCTGCTGGAGGCGCCAAAGACAAGCACGCGGCAATTAATGAAACATGTAAAGGGGCCGGATTTTCCAACCGGGGCCGATATCATTTCGACACCGGACGAATTGCTGGAAATTTACGAAGCCGGCACCGGTACGCTGCGCATGCGCGCCACCTGGGAAAAAGACGGCGGCGAGATTGTCGTTACCAGCCTGCCATTCCAGGCATCGGGCGCGAAAATTCTCGAACAGATTGCCACGCAGATGCGCGCCAAGAAACTGCCCATGGTGGAGGATCTGCGCGACGAGTCGGATCACGAGAACCCAATTCGGCTTATTATTGTGCCGCGATCCAATCGTGTTGACGTCGAGAGTCTCATGTCACACCTGTTCGCGACCACTGATCTCGAACGCAACGTGCGCGTGAATATGAACATGATCGGTCGCGATGGGCGGCCGCGCGTCTATGCATTGCGAGACCTGCTGGTCGAATGGTTAAAATTCCGGGTCGAGACCGTCACGCGGCGCCTCAGGTTCAGACTCGACAAGGTCGAAAAACGCCTGCACATACTTGCAGGGCTCCTGATCGCCTACCTGAATATCGACAAAGTTATCGCGATCATTCGCAAGCACGACAAGCCGAAGCCGGTCCTGATGAAGCGCTTCAAGCTTACCGACACGCAGGCCGAAGCGATCCTCGAAATGAAGCTGCGCCACCTGGCGAAGCTCGAGGAAAACAATATTCGCGCAGAGCAGGAAAAGCTCGATGCCGAACGCGGGCAGCTTGAAAGGCTTCTGAAGAGCAAAGCGAAGCTCAAGAAACTGGTCAGAGAAGAGATCAGCGCCGATGCCGATAAATTCGGTGACGCGCGGCGCTGCCAGATTGTCCGCCGCGATGCAGCCCGGGCGATGGACGAGGCAGAGCTCGTACCCTCTGAGCCGCTGACCGCGATACTTTCTCAACGTGGTTGGGCGCGCGCAGCGAAAGGCTATGAAATCGATCCGCGTAGCCTGACCTTCAAGTCGGGC
>JBFGOQ010000035.1:0-24456 GCA_041565075.1 Gammaproteobacteria bacterium | reverse complement strand
GATTTTGTATGGGAAGACCTGAATGGCAACGGTGTCCAGGATTCGGGCGAACCCGGCATCGATGGCGCATATCTGGAACTCTTTGCCTGCGATAAGGCCGGGCCTGACGGTGTGCCAGTTGGTTCAGCGATCGATATGTTTACAACCGAGGCCGATGGCGCCTATTCGTTTGATGGTCTGGATGGGGGCTTTTATAAAGTCGCCTTCACGCTGCCGACAGGCTTTGTTCTGACTGGTGAAAATCCAGGCGACGACGCGGCGGACAGCGATGCGATGCCTGCTGGTGCGAACATGGGTATGACCCAGTGCTTTGAGCTTGGCCAGGGTGAAAACAACGACACCATAGATGCCGGCGGTGTTCAGCCCGCCTCATTGGGCGATTTTGTATGGTTCGATACCGATATGGACGGCATTCAGGACCCGAGTGAACCTGGCCAGTCCGGTGTGACAGTGGCATTACAAGATTGTGATGGCAACCCGGTCACCGATCTGAATGGCTTGGCCGTTGATCCTGTGATCACCGGCGATACGGGTGCCTATTCCTTCGGAAATCTGGGTCCTGGCTGTTACACGGTGAAGTTTACGCTGCCTGATGGGGACCTTGTTTTCACCACAGCTAATAATGAAGGCATGGGGGATGGACTCGACAGCGATGCGACAGACATCGTGGAGAACATGGGCTTCATCGCCAACATCGATCTGCAATCGGGTGAGGACGACGACACCAACGATGCAGGCGTGTTCATTCCGACCACCGCCAGCCTCGGTGACAAGGTTTGGATAGATGCCAATGCAGATGGCCTTTACGACATGAACAATGAAGGCGGTCTGGCAGGCGTGACCGTGACCTTGCTGGATTGCAATGATGTTCCCATTGCCAATGTTGACCCGCAGGTGACGGGCGACGACGGCATGTACCTGTTCGATAATCTGGCACCGGGCGGTTACAAGGTGAAATTTACTGCGCCCGATTCCTACTTGTTCAGTACCGCTAATCAGGGTACCGATGAAGCCACAGACAGTGATGCAGAGTTCCTCGATGGCAACATGGGTACGACGGCCTGCGTGACATTGGGCGTGAGTGAGCAGAACCTGGATGTCGATGCAGGGTTATTCCAACCTGCCTCGCTGGGCGACTTCGTCTGGTTTGACACCAACATGGATGGTATCCAAGACGATGGTGAACCTGGACAGTCGGGTGTAACGGTTTCTTTGCTCAGCTGTGGCCCCGAGCCGGATCCCGTAGTGGATCTCGATGGCAACCCGGTTGCAGATGTTGTAACGACTGGTGATGGCGCGTATGGGTTCGGCAATCTTCGCCCGGGCTGTTACACGGTGAAGTTCACACTGCCCGCCGGTGACCTGGTATTTACAGGTGCCAACGCGGGTGCAGACGACACCATCGATAGCGATGCGGCCGACATCATGAACAACATGGGCTTTATTGCCAATATTGATCTCGAGTCCGGTGAAGATGATGACACCAATGATGCAGGTGTATTCATTCCCACCGCCTCCAGCCTCGGCGACAAGGTCTGGAATGATGCCAATGCAGATGGCCTTTACGACATGAATAACGAAGGCGGTCTGGCAGGCGTGACCGTGACCTTGCTGGATTGCAATGATGTTCCCATTGCCAATGTTGACTCGCAGGTGACGGGCGACGACGGCATGTATCTGTTCGACAATCTGCCGCCCGGCGATTACAAGGTGAAATTTACTGCCCCGGATGGCACTTACTTGTTCAGCCCCGACAACCAGGGCGGAGACGAGACCGTGGACAGTGACGCTGAGTCGTTTGACGGCAGCATGGGCACTACTGCGTGCGTGACCCTCGGTGCCAACGAGCAGAACCTGAATGTCGATGCGGGCCTCTACGTACCGCAGCAGTGCAGCACGATTGTGCTGGACAAGAGGTGCTACGTCGTGCCCGACGGTGATGACGGTTCATCTGACGACGATAGCTCAGACGATGGCTCGTCCGACGATGGCAGCTCGAACGATGACGGTTCGTCAGACGACGGCAGCTCCAAGGACGACGGTTCATCGGACGACGGCAGCTCGAAAGATGACGGTTCATCAGATGATGACAGCTCTTCGGATGATGGGTCATCCGACGATGATTCCTCCGCAGATCCGCATGAACCGCCTAGCTGGGATCAGTTCGCGGATCACTGCGAGGTCGTGCTGCCTGCCTGCGACGACGACGGATCTTCTGATGATGGTTCGTCCGATGATGACAGTGGCTCTGACGACGGCAGCTCCAAGGACGATGGCTCGTCCGATGACGGATCGTCTGACGACGGCTCATCTGATGACGGATCGTCAGACGACCATTCCTCCGATGGCGGCAGCTGCTCGGCGTCCGTCAAGGTGATATACGGTTACGAAGTGCTTAACCAGGGCCCGGTAGACGTGCTTGGTATCTTCATCAGTGATGATCCCCTGGGTGATATCGGTGATGCATTTGACCTGGCTTCCGGCGAGTCGAACCGTGTATTTAAAGAGGTGACTCTGACTGAAACCACAAGCAATACGGCGACAGCGATGGGCGAAAATGCCTGCGACCTGGCCGAAGATGTGGTTACGGTAACGGTTGAAGCGCCGCCCGTTGAACCGGGTTCCTGTGAAGATGGCAAGCCGAAAACCCTGATATTTGAATATACGGGGGAAAATTGTGCCGCCAGCAATAATGATCAGGACGGCGACAAGTCCAGTTGTGAAGATTCTGGAGATCCTCTCTCGGGAACTCCAGAGTTTACCTATACCGGAAAGAACCCTGATGAGATTGGTTTTGCTGTAAGCGGCACCACGGTTACTCTCGGAGCCTTTGGTGCGGACAGTCTGGATTCAAATAGCGATTTTGTGATTACTTCCAGCGATGGCGGGTCGCAGTCGCAAAGGATCCACACATCTTGTTCGGCACCATTAAACGTTGGTGACCAGTTCGGCAGCCTTATTCTCACGGAGTTTATTCCGCGGGATTGAGCAAAAAGCTGGAATTGTGAGCGAATCAGCGGGCAGCTTCGGCTGCCCGCTTTTTTGTAGGCACCATTACCGCGCCGGAGGCCCGCCTGACGGGTGGCGAGGGCAGGGGCGGACGCTTACAATACAACCAATCTTGCGATCTTCAGGTCCCATGAACCCATCGCGCCTGCCCATCTACCTCGACTACGCCGCCACCACGCCGGTGGACCCGCGCGTGGCCGAGCAGATGTGCGAATGCCTGACCATGGAAGGCAATTTCGCCAACCCGGCATCAAGCTCGCACGCCCCCGGTCGCACCGCCAGGGGCGTGGTGGAAATGGCGCGTCGCGAAGTGGCGGCCCTGGTCAACTGTGACCCGCGCGAGATCGTCTGGACCTCGGGCGCCACCGAGTCCGACAACCTGGCTATCAAGGGCGTGGCGCATTTCTACAAAGACAAAGGCCGGCACATCATCACCTGTCGCACCGAGCACAAGGCGGTGCTGGATACCTGCAAGCAACTGGAGCGGGAAGGCTTTGAAGTCACCTATCTCGTGCCGTGCTGTGAGGGCATGGTGGCGCGCGAGCAGCTCGAAAACGCCCTGCGCGACGACACGATTCTCGTATCCATCATGCATGTGAACAACGAAGTCGGGGTGGTTCAGGATATCGAAACCTTTGGCGAGATATGTCGCGAGCGCGGCATTCTGTTTCATGTGGATGCTGCGCAAAGTGCCGGCAAGCTGCCCATTGATCTGGCGGACTTGCCGGTGGACCTGATGTCCTTCTCGGCACACAAGATTTACGGCCCCAAGGGCGTCGGTGCGCTCTACGTGCGACGCGAGCCGCGCACCATGCTGGAGCCGTTGATTCATGGTGGCGGTCACGAGGGCGGCATGCGCTCGGGCACCCTGGCGACACACCAGATCTGCGGCATGGGCACGGCTTTTCGCATTGCCCGCGAGGAGCTCGAAAAAGACCACGCCCATATCGCCGCGCTGCGCGACCGCCTGGCAGCCGGCATTCGCAAGGTGGGCGGCGTCAAACTGAACGGTCATCCCGAGCGACGCGTACCCGGAATTCTGAACGTGAGCTTTGAAGGCGTGGAAGGTGAAAGCCTGCTGTATGCGCTGCGCAAGCTGGCGGTGTCCAGTGGCTCCGCCTGCACCTCGGCAACCAAAGAGCCCTCGTATGTACTGCGGGCCCTGGGTTGCTGCGACCAGATGGCCCAGAGCTCTATCCGCTTTTCCATCGGCCGCTTCACCCGCGAGGCGGACATCGACTTCGCCATCCGCGAAGTGCACACCCAGGTAGCGCGGCTCAGGAGCCTGGCACCCACACGCGCCGCCGGCTGACCCGGCATCGAGCCATGCCCTGGATACGGCGCAAGGCCTTGTAATCCGGTAGAATTACCCTTTTTATCACCCGATGGACTACTCAGAACCGGTTCGGCGTTATTTCGAAAGCCCCGGCAAAGCCGGCGACCTGGTGGGCGGCGAGGGTTTTTGCGTGGCGGGCAGCGCAGGCCAGGAGAGCAAGGGCCTGCGTATCTGGCTGTCGGCGCGGGTGGTGGATAACAGGGTCGTGGAGGCTTGTTTCAGGGCCTACGGATGCCCATATACCATCGCCATGGGCGCGTACGCCGCGGAGCGCCTCGAGGGCGCCACGCCCGAGGCAGCGGCTATCGACCCACTGGCCGCAGCGGGCGAACTGGGTTTGCCCGACGAAAAACTCAATTGTGCCCTGTGCGCGGAGGATGCTCTCAATGACCTCAGGGCGAACTGGGCAGCGCTGGAGCAGTCGAAGGCACTGGCGAGCTGATGGCATTGAACAGGATTTTTTGGATATGGCTATAAGTCTCACGCCAAGCGCGGCAGAACGCGTCCGCGAATATTTATCGCGCCGGGGCAAAGGCGTGGGCTTGCGCGTGGGCGTGAAAAAAACCGGCTGCTCGGGCTATGCCTACGTGGTGGATTACGCCGACGAGATCGGCGAGGACGACATCGTCTTTGAAGACCAGCAAGTCAAGCTGGTGATCGATCCAAAAAGTCTTGCGCTCATCGACGGCACGGAAGTGGACTTCGTCAAACAAGGGCTCAACGAGGCCTTCAAGTTCCGCAACCCCAACGTCAAGGGGGAGTGCGGCTGCGGAGAAAGTTTTAACGTCTGATCGTGGCTGGCTTGCGCGCCGGCCGGAGAATTTGAGCCCGCGCCCGGCGCGGGTTCGTGGCATTTGCAAAACACAGAAGAATTTCAGGAGTTGAGTATGAGCGTCGAACGCACCCTATCTATCATCAAGCCCGACGGTGTGGCCAAAAACATCATCGGCGAAATCTACCGCCGTTTCGAGACCAGCGGCTTGCGCATCGTCGCTGCGCGCATGATGCACCTGAGCACCGAGCAGGCCCAGGGATTTTATGCCGTCCACAAGGAGCGGCCTTTTTATAACGACCTGGTCAGCTACATGACCTCGGGCCCGGTCATGGTGCAGGTGTTGGAAGGCAAGGAGGCCATCCGCAAGAACCGCGAAATCATGGGCGCCACCAACCCGGCCGAGGCAGCTGCCGGCACCATCCGTGCAGACTTTGCCGACAGCATCGAGGCCAACTGCGTGCACGGTTCCGATGGCCCGGATACCGCCAAGGTGGAAATTGCGTTCTTCTTCCCCGACAAGGAGATTTGCGCGCGGGCGGCGTGAGCGCCGGCTGATTCGAGCCAATGTCTGTCGACAAACAAAATTTGCTGGGACTTGATCGAGCGGCGATGGAAGGTTTCATCGCCGATCTCGGCTACAAGCCTTTTCATGCCCGCCAGATCATGAAATGGATCTACCGGCGTGGCGTGGCCGACTTCGAGGCCATGACGGACTTAAGCCTCAAACTGCGCGCCCGGCTTGCCGAGGTCGCCGAAATCCGGCCGCCGGAGGTGGCGACTCGCCAGGCGTCCAAGGACGGTACGCGCAAGTGGCTTTTGCGCATGGGCGAACGCCAACGTGTCGAGACCGTATTCATCCCCGAGACCCGCCGCGGCACGCTGTGCATTTCCAGCCAGGTGGGCTGTGCGCTGGACTGCTCATTCTGCGCCACGGGCGCCCAGGGCTTTAACCGCAACCTGTCCGCCGCAGAAATCGTCGGCCAGGTGTGGCTGGCGAAACACGCGCTGGGAGAATATGTGAACTGCGAGCGGGTCGTGACCAACGTCGTGCTCATGGGCATGGGCGAGCCGCTGGCGAACTACAAGAACGTGGTGCCGGCTCTGAAGATCATGCTGGACGAGCTGGGATTCGAATTGTCGCGGCGGCGCGTCACCTTGAGCACCTCCGGCCTGGTGCCCCAGGTGCGCAAGCTCGGCGAAGAATGCAATGTAGCCCTGGCCGTTTCCCTGCACGCGCCGAACGATGCGCTGCGCAACCAGCTGGTCCCCATCAATCGCAAGCATCCGATCGAGGAGCTGCTCGCCACCTGCTGGCATTATGCGGGCGAGCAGACCGGCCGGCACGTGACCTTCGAATACGTGATGCTGGAGGGCGTTAATGACCAGCCGGTCCATGCGCGTCAGCTCATTCGTCTGCTGCGCCGCCGGCCTGCCAAGGTCAACCTGATCCCTTTCAATCCGTTTCCGGGCACCGTGTACCGCCGGTCGCCCACCGAAGTCATTGAAAAATTCCGCGATATGCTGCTTGGCGCGGACATAAGGGCTACTATTCGACGTACCCGCGGTGACGACATCGACGCGGCCTGTGGCCAGCTTGCCGGCCGGGTCAATGACAGGGTCACTTCGCGGCTGGGTTCTAAGCGTTTTCAGGTCACGGTGCAAGCATGAACAAAACCACTATCGGGCTGACGCTCTCCTGCTTGCTGTTGGCGGCCTGCATTTCCACGACCACGGGGCGGGTGTCGCCGACACCGTCCGATTCAGATGCCGCACAGGCCAACGCGGCGCTGGGCCTCAATTACATGCAGCAAGGCAATTATGAGCTGGCGCTTGAGAAGCTGCAGCGGGCGATCAGCCAGGATCCGGGCATGGCGGAGGCGCATACGACCATTGCGCTGCTTTACTCCCGCCTGGGCGATCCGGGTAAGTCCGATCAGCACTATCGCAAGGCATTGCAATTGAGCCCGGGCGACCCGCTGATTCAGAATAATTACGGCGTGTTTCTGTGCGGCCAGAATCGCTTTGAAGAAGCGGAGAATTTTTTCCTGCGCGCGGCCGGCAATGCCCGTTACCGCACGCCCGAAGCCGCGCTGACCAACGCCGGCGTTTGCGCACGCAAGATTCCTGCCGCAGAAAAAGCTGAAGGATACTTTCGCCAGGCAATTTCGCGGAATTCGCAGTTTCCCGAAGCCCTGTGGCAAATGGCGGACCTGAGTTTTGAACGCGGCCACCTGTTGCAGGCACGCGCATTTCTCGAGCGCCACATGGATGCGGCCAGCGCTACGCCCGAGGCCTTGTGGCTGGGTGTGCGCATGGAACAATCACTGGGTCATGACGATGTCGCCAGGTCCTATGCCAGCCGCCTGAAATCAGAATTCCCCGCATCGGTGCAAACCCGTTATCTGTTGGAAATGGAGCGCAATGACGGAAGCGAATGAAGCCGGTGGAGCAGGGCGAGGCGCCAGCGCAGGCCAGCAGCTCAAGGATGCTCGCAAGAGCCGCAACCTGACTATTCAGCAGGTTGCCCAGGCCCTGCATCTGGATCCCTGGATTCTCGAAGCGCTGGAGGAGAATCGCTTCAAGGATGTCGGCGCGCCGGTATTCGTCAAGGGCCATCTGCGAAAGTACGGGTCTGAAGTCGGCCTTGATACTCAGGAACTGATGGAGGCCTACTACCGCTCGGAAGATACCCCCGAAACGCCGCGCCTGGTCACAGATACCTTCGCGCCGCCCGGCAGCGAGCAACGCGGGCGCTGGCCCGTCATTGTCGTCAGCGTCATCATTGCGTTGCTGATATTTGCGGTCGTCGCATTCTGGCTGCGTCAAAGCGGCATCATCGGGGCGGGTGTGGCTATGGAAGGCGCCAGCGCGGTGCAAGAGCGAAGCGTACGGGCGAGCGAAGCGGGGCAAGTCACTGTGCCCGCAACCACCGAAATTGCCAATACGCTTGCCGAGACGGGTGACGACTCAGCTAGGCCCGCCGCGCAGGTGCCGGTCGCGGCCACCCAGGCCCAAGCCCTTGACCAGGACCCGCAGCCGCAGGCAGCTGCGGCACCCGACCAGCAGGAGCCGGTCGCGGACGGCCAGGTTCGGCTCAGGATTACTTTTCGCAACGACTCCTGGGTGGAGGTTTACGATGCCGGCAATCGGCGGCTTTTTTTTGACCTCGCGAGGGCGGGCAGGACCGCGGATTTGACGGGCGAGCCGCCCCTGCAAGTGCTGCTGGGCAACGCCGACGATGCCGAGGTGCGGGTCAACGGTGACGTGTACCCAATTCCCGCGGCTTCGCGACAAGGCAAGACAGCGCGCTTTACCGTTCGCTAGAGCGGCGCGCTCCTACCTGTATGCAGCCGAATATTTTCATGTTGACAGCGAAATCAGGCCGATGAGCGGACGTCTCGAACCCGTGCGGGGCATGAACGACGTGTTGCCGGGCCAAACCGGTGCCTGGCAGCAGCTCGAAGCCGTTACCCGCATGGCCATGGACGCATACGGTTACCAGGAAATTCGCCTGCCCATCGTGGAGCAGACGGCTCTGTTCGAACGCTCGGTAGGTGAAGTTACCGATATCGTCGAAAAAGAAATGTACAGTTTCAGCGACCGCGGCGGCGAGAGTCTGACGCTGCGGCCCGAAGGTACAGCTGGCTGCGTACGCGCAGGGATCAGCAACGGCCTGCTTTACAACCAGCGTCAGCGCCTGTGGTATGCAGGCCCCATGTTTCGCTATGAACGGCCGCAAAAAGGTCGTTACCGGCAGTTTTACCAGGTGGGCGCCGAAGCCTTCGGCTTTGCCGGGCCCTGGATTGACGTCGAACTCTTGCTGCTGTCGCGGCGCATTTTCGCCGGCCTGGGAATCCGCAACCTGACACTGGAAATAAATTCCCTCGGCACCACCGAGGCACGTGGCCGTTACCGCGACGCGCTGGTCAAGTATTTCGGCAAGCACAAGCAACAGCTCGATGAGGACTCGCTGCGGCGCCTGGAGCGCAACCCCATGCGCATTCTCGACAGCAAGAATCCGGCGATGGCGAGCCTGGTCAAAGAGGCGCCCGCAATTGAGGCGTATCTGGACGAGGAGTCCTTGGCGCACTTCGCAAATGTGCAGGCCGGTCTCGAGGCGGCTGGCGTGGCGTTCAGGGTCAATTCGCGGCTGGTCCGCGGGCTGGATTACTATACGCGCACGGTGTTTGAGTGGCTGACTGACGAGCTCGGCGCCCAGGGGGCAGTGTGCGCAGGCGGCCGCTATGACGGGCTGGTTGAGCATCTGGGTGGCAAGCCGACCCCCGCAATAGGCTGGTCGATGGGCATCGAGAGGCTGGTGGCGTTGATGCAGGTCCAGGGCAGTGCTGCGGCGCCGGCGGCCCCGCATGTGTTCATGGTGGCGGTGGGCGAGGAGAGCGCCAGGGAGATGCTGCGCCTCGCCGAACGCCTGCGCGACCAGATGCCCGAACTGAGATTGTCGGGACAGGCGGGCGAAGGCAGTTTAAAATCCCAGCTCAAGGGCGCGGATCGCAGTGCCGCGGACGTCGCCCTGATAATAGGCAAAGACGAACTGGCCGCCGGTCGCGTCGCTTTCAAACCCTTACGCAGTGACGAAGAACAGGTCCTGCTGACTTCCGATGAAGTCGCCGGGCGGTTGGCGTCTTACCTGCGCTAAGCAGACTCGAGACATATAAGACAGGAGATTTCGTGGACGAGTTTTCAACAGAAGACGAACAGGTTGAAGAGATCAGGAAATGGTGGTCGGAAAACTGGAAGCAGGTGATCGGTGGCCTGGCGATTGGCCTCGCCCTGATATTTGGCTATCGCGGCTACGTCGAGGCGAAGCAGGCGACCGCCGAACGCGCATCGGTGCAATATGATTTGTTGCAGGATGCGGTAGACAACAATGATGTGGCCGCAGCAGAAGGCATTCTTGCTACGCTTGCCTCCGACTATGCCTCTACGCCTTACCGCGACCAGGCATACATGGCAATCGCTCGCCTGCGCGTCGAGAACGGTGATCTGACTGGTGCCAGCCAGATGCTTGCATCGGCACTCGAATCCAAAGACAAGGAACTGGCGATGGTCGCCAGAATGCGGCTTGCCAGAATCAGGATCGAGCAGGGCGAATTTGACGCGGCACTGGAACTGGTGTCCGGTCAAAGCGCCGAATCCTTCGCTGGCTTGTTTGCTGATATCCGTGGCGATATCCACGCCGCCGCCGGGCGCGACAGTGAAGCGCGCGCGGCCTATGAAGAAGCGTTGGCGCTGGATAACGAAAACCTGGTGAATCGTGATCTCATTGAAATGAAGCTCGCCGCGCTGGCTACGCCAGCTGTGTCGGCTGACGAAGACGGCTGATAAGTATGCACGCAAATTGTCGACTGTTTTTGTTGTTGTTACTGAGCGTGACATTGGGCGCCTGTGCCCTGTCGCGCGAAGAAACCGGTGAGAAGCCAGCCGAGCTCGTCGATTTTTCGCCGGAATTTCGGGTGCAAAAAACCTGGAGTCACAAACTTGGCGGTGATGCTGTCAACCTGCGACTGGGATTGCAGCCCGCCAGTGACAGCGCGCGGATTTACGCCGCCGGGCGTAACGGTGAAGTGGTGGCCCTGAATCAGGCAACCGGCAAAGTTGCCTGGCGCGTCAAGACAGGATTGCCCCTGTCGGCGGGTCCCGGCCTCGGTGGGGACCTCGCAGTGGTGGGATCCAGTGACGGTGATCTCATCGCCCTGGAAAAGAGCTCGGGCAACACAGCCTGGAGCAGAAAACTCAGCAGCGAGATCATCGCTGCACCGCTGGTCGCACGCGGCGTGGTTATTGTGCGCACGGTGGATGGTCACCTGTGGGGCTTGAGCGGTATCAATGGTGAAGAACTCTGGAAGGCACAGTTCGAGGTCCCACGTTTGTCCCTGCGCGGCAATGCGGCACCGATCATGTTCGGCACCATGGTGATCGCAGGCTTTGACAACGGCAGAGTCGCCGCGGTCAGCGCGGCGAACGGCGCCGTCGCGTGGCAGGCGACGCTGGCCCAGCCTCGCGGGCGCACCGAACTCGAGCGCCTGGTCGACGTCGATGCGCGACCCGTACTGGTCGGCGATGATCTCTACCTGGCCGGTTACCAGGGACGCGTGGTGCTGGTGCGGCCTGTCAGCGGCCAGCTGATCTGGTCCCAGGACCTTTCAAGTTACAGTGGCATGGCTGCGGACTGGAACCAGTTGTTCGTGACCGATGAAAACAGCGAAGTCGTGGCGCTCGATCGCAAAGCTGGCACAGAAAACTGGCGCCACAAAGACCTGCGAGCCCGTGCCCTGACGGCGCCGGCCGTCTTTGGGAACTCCATCGTAGTGGGCGATTTCGAGGGTTACCTGCATTTTCTTTCCCGCGATACTGGCCAGTTGCAGTCTCGCGTACGGGTGGGCAAGGACCCCATCGTGAACCCGCCGCTGGTGCTGGATGCCGGGTTCGCCGTGCAAACCAGCGGCGGCCAGCTGACGGTTCTGCACGTCAAGTAAGCGGCCTGTCGGGCGCGCGAACTTTGCACAGGTTGAATCATCATGCTTCCCGTCATCGCTCTGGTGGGCCGCCCCAATGTCGGCAAATCCACGCTTTTTAATTACCTGACACGCTCCCGGGATGCGCTGGTGGCGGACGAGCCCGGGCTGACCCGCGATCGCCAGTATGGATTTGGCAAGATAGGGTCCGTCCCCTATATCGTGGTGGACACCGGCGGGCTCAGCGGCGATACCGACGGCCTGGCCGGGCTCATGGCGGAGCAAACTATGCGCGCGCTGGCCGAAGCTGATCATGTCCTGTTTATGGTTGATGGCAGGGAAGGGCTGACGGCATCCGACGAACAGATTGCCGCGCGGCTGCGACGCGATGGCCCACCGGTTACGCTGGTGGTCAACAAGGCCGAAGGCGCTGATCCCGACCTCATCGCCGCCGAGTTCCATGCGCTGGCACTGGGAGAGCCGCTGCCAATTTCCAGCGCCCACGGTCAAAACGTAGCCGCCTTGATGGACTTTGTTCTTCCAGAGTTACCCGCTGGCGCAGAGCAGGTGGACGAAGCCCGGGGTGTGCGGGTAGCGGTGATCGGTCGACCGAACGTTGGCAAGTCGACACTCATCAACCGCTTGCTCGGCGAAGAGCGGCAACTCGCTTTCGACCAGCCCGGTACAACGCGAGACAGCGTGGCCATCCCTTTTGAGCGCGAGGGGCGGCATTACACCCTGGTTGATACCGCAGGCGTGCGTCGCCGCAGCCGGATGGGGGAAGGTATCGAGAAATTCAGTGTCATCAAGACGCTGCAGGCCATCGACCAGTCCAACGTGGTGATCGGCGTTCTGGATGCGCACGAAGCCATTACCGACCAGGACGCGAGCCTGATGGGCCTCGCTGTCAGCCGCGGCAGGGCTATGGTTATAGCCATCAACAAGTGGGATGGCCTCGACGATGACGAGCGCGACACGATTCGCCGCCAGATCGACGTCAAGTTGCCGTTTCTCGAATTTGCGGAAATGCATTTCATCTCGGCGCTGCACGGCACGGGCGTTGGCCACCTGCTCAAGTCAGTCAACAGTGCGTACGAGGCGGCCACACGGGACATGTCCACGCACATCCTGACCGAGGTGCTGGAGCAAGCGGTGCAAAAGCACCCGCCACCTTTGTCGCGCGGGCGCCGCATCAAGTTGCGCTACGCGCATCAGGGCGGCCGCAATCCGCCCCTTATCGTGATTCACGGCAACCAGGTGGAACGTACGCCCCGCAGTTACCAGCGTTACCTGATCAACACTTTCCGTAAGGCATTCAAGCTCGACGGCACGCCGGTACGCCTGGAGTTCAAAGCGGGCAAGAACCCCTTTGCCGGTCGGCGCAACAAGTTAACACCTCGTCAACAACGTCAGCGCAAGCGATTGAAAAAGCACACCAAGCGGCGTTGAGCACAAGCAGTTGGCGCTGCAAAGATTTGTAAACCGGGCAGATATTCAAGCGCTAGCCGCAGCGGATCAGCGGTCGGGTCTGTCATAATTGCAGGCTGAATTACCTGCCCTGGAGAGAGCACAATGAATATTTTGGAAACTATCATGAGCGCCCAGAACAACGGCGCACTGTCTGAGATCGCGCGCAACTTCAATATGGATGAAAACCAGGCCAAGAGCGCCGTGGGTGCCTTGTTGCCGGCGCTGACCCAGGGCATGAAAAAGAGCGCCGCGTCACCCGAAGGCATTCAGGGCCTCATCGGCGCGCTGCAAAAAGGCAACCACTCACGCTACATCGAAAACCCTTCGTCCTTGCTAAGCCAGGAGTCCGTGGCCGATGGCAATGGCATCCTCGGGCATCTGCTGGGTAGCAAAGACGTGAGTCGCCAGGTGGCCGCACAGGCCTCGGCGCAGACCGGCGTCGATACCGGTGTGCTGAAAAAGATGCTGCCAATGGTGGCGGCCATGACCATGGGCTCGATGTCCAAGCAAACCAACCAGGGCCAGGATCTGGCCGCGCAGGTTGCCGGCGGCGGCAGCATGCTGGGCAAGTTGCTTGACAGCGATGGCGATGGTTCAGTGGCGGACGACCTGATGGGTCTCGCCAAGAAGTTCTTTTAAAGCAGGCCAGCATGCGACGCCGACCGGCCCGCATGGGCTATCGCCGCTCTCCCGCGCACCTGCGCCGCATCCGGCCGTCACGCTTCGGCACCCGCCGGGGCGGCGGGGGCCGCGGTGGCGTGCTGCGGCTGCTGCCGGTCGCCGCGTTTGCGCTGTATTTCATCTGGTTCTACTTCAGCAACCAGGAAGAGGTGCCTCTGACGGGCCGCAAACAGCTGGTCGACATGAGCCAGGAGCAGGAAATGGCGCTTGGCCTGCAATCCTATCGCCAGATTCTGTCGAAAGAACGCGTGGTGTCGGCAGGTGAAATTGTCGATGCGGTGCGTGCGGTCGGCGGACGCCTGGCCGCAGTAGCGGAAGACCCCGGCTTTAAGTGGGAATACAATGTCATAGACGCCGATCAGGCCAATGCCTTTGCGCTGCCTGGCGGCAAGGTCGCGGTCTACACCGGCATTCTGCCCATTGCGGCAAACGTCAACGGTCTCGCGGTGATCATGGGACACGAAATCGCCCATGCCATCGCTCGTCATGGTGCCGAACGCATGGCGCATCAAAAGCTGGTGCAGTTCGGAACCCTGGCAGCAGGAATGGCCATTGGCGATATGGATATCCAGACCCAGCGCATGGTGATGGGTGCTTTGGGCGTGGGCGCACAAGTCGGCGTGTTGCTGCCGTTTTCACGCTCGCACGAATCAGAGGCCGATTACATGGGGCTTATTTACGTGGCGCGCGCTTGTTTCGACCCGCGCGAGGCCCCGCTGCTTTGGCAACGCATGGGAGAGGGTGCCGGCGGCAAGGCGCCCGGTGAATTTATGTCCACCCATCCCAGCCATGAAACCCGCATCCGCCAGTTCGAAGAGTGGATGCCCGAGGCGCTCGCTATTCGCAAGCAGCACTGTGGATAAGAAAACCGGAGCGGCAAAAACCGCTCCGGTTCAGTCACGGCCTGCATAAGCTGATGATTCAGGGTATGACAGGGACAAACCTGACCTGGGCGTGCGCCCGGCCCTGGGTATCCAATTTCCACATATAGTTATCGAGCAAGGCATCAAACAACCCCACTCGCTGTACGCAGGTTCCGTTGTCCGTATCAACAGACAAACAGACCGTTAGCAGTTCCTTCGAGAAATCCCTGAACTTCGGTCGTCCGTTCTTGCCGCTGGTGCGTGACAAGTCAACCGTACTCTCTGTTGAGCACAGCACTTCCAGAGTGTCGTTTGCATCAAATGCTGTGTCCTCAACTTCGGCGCCGCAGGCAGTGGCATCCAGCTTGCTGCCCGGCTTGCCGACCAGTCGGACATAAACCCGGTACTCGGAAAAAGAGGGGTCAGGGCAACTAGGATCGGTTGTTGCCGAGCAGTCCAGATTGGCGGTGGTCAGTGGTAAGGTCATCGCTGCTCCATTGCCGTGGCAGGCGTTGCCGTCTGTCACCTGGAAATCGCTGCCCTGGGCCAGGGCGATGGTATTTTGCTTGAGAACATCGCTGTCAAGAAAAGCCTGCTTGCCAGTACCGGTTTTCACATCAGATGTGAAGTCAGCCTTGATCGCAATCATGTGGCGGTTGGAATCGGTGAAGTCACCGGATGGACACTTATCAAACGCAATGATCTGCAGGTTAAACGAACCCTTCATAGACCCGTGCGGCAAACCATTGCCATCGTGGCTGGCCAGCGCGGGCAGGGCTAACAGGGAAAAAAACGTAAACGACGTTATTGGTCGCAATAATTTGAGCATGACATGTCTCCTCTGGACGTCACCGGTGCACTAACATGCGCCGGATAAATGGTCATCGACCTTTCCTGTCCCAGCTGAGAGATGTTGCGTTGTAACTGAGCGCGAACATCTGCTCATTGGCGGCCCGGCTTTCATGGTCTTTATGCGACTTTAGAACCGTGGCTTTGCGTCCCCGCCTTTCGACGGGTTTGCCTTTTCAGGAGCCTCTCTGCAAATTTTCCCCCAGGCTTGACTGCGTCTTAATCCGGGCAAATCCCGGCCATAAAAAAAACGCGAATCGAAATCCGGAATTGTCCGGGCCGGTTCGCGTTTTGTCGCTTACCTGGCAACCCGGCGATCGTAGCCTCATAAAGACCTTAGACCCGTGGTTTTGCGTCACCGCCTTTCGGCGGGTTTGCCGTTTACAGAGTACGGTAAGCCTGACACAGCATTTATTAGCGGGTCAATTCGGGCTCTCATAAATCTGCATGCGGTCAGGACGGTGGATGCAACGAAGCGATATGCATACTGCTTATCTGACATAATTGCTTGCCCGTCAGCAGGTAAGCAGGGACAGCGAAATGCCGCAGAATTGCAGCGTTCAGCTGAGCGATCAGATCAGAGTTCACATGCAGCCGTGCTAGATTTTTGGAAGGGCATTGTTCAGAATCCCGGCTCGGTTGTTACCGCGGTGCAGAGTACATGAGTGGCGCAAGCAATATACTGGCTGTCGAGCGGCCTTTTGATATGTATCGAGGCGGTCAACTTGCGCGCGTCGATATTGCCTATGAAACCCTGGGTGAGCTCAACCGGGACGCCGATAACGCTGTGCTCGTTTTCACCGGGCTGTCGCCGTCCGCCCATATTGCGTCGATTGCGGCAGATTCGCGTGCCGGCTGGTGGGAAGACATGGTGGGGCCGGAACGACCCATCGATACCGAGCGTTTTTTCGTCATTTGTGTGAATTCGCTGGGCAGTTGTTTTGGATCCACCGGGCCGGCCTCAGAAAATCCGGCGACAGGCGAGCTGTACCGCACCGACTTTCCCGTCTTGAGTATCGAAGACATCGCTGTTGCCGGCGACGCTGTAGTCGATGCCCTCGGCATCGATGCACTTGCTGCCGTGGCGGGGCCGTCCATGGGCGGTATGACCGCGCTCGCCTATGCGCTGCTTTTCCCCGCCCGAGTGCGTAATTTCGTGAGCATTTCCGCAGCCGCCCGGGCCATGCCATTCGCCATCGCCATCCGTTCGCTGCAACGCGAGATTATCCGCAGCGATCCTGCCTGGCATGACGGGCATTACCAGGGCAAGGGCCCCGTCCTTGGCATGTTCCTGGCGCGCAAACTCGGCATGCTGTCTTACCGTTCTGCCGGTGAATGGCAACAACGATTTGGCAGAGAGCGCGTGTCCGAGGAGCGGCGGCGTGGCGACGACTTCGGGGTCGAGTTCGAAGTGGAAAGTTACCTCGAAACGCACGCCAACAAGTTTGTAGGCGGTTTTGACCCAAACTGCTACCTGTATCTCTCTCGCGCCATGGATTTCTTCGATGCCGCGGACCATGGCGGCAGCCTGGAGGCTGCTTTCGCGCGGATCAGCGCCGAACAAGCGCTGGTAATCGGCGTGCAATCGGATTTCCTGTTCCCGCTGGAGCAGCAGCGCGAATTGGCGTCCCTGCTCGAAGCGCGGGTGGGCAAGCTCAGCTTTCATGAGCTGCCTTCCATACAAGGGCACGATTCATTCCTGGTTGATATGGACCGCTTCCGCCCGGTGATTGCTGAGTTTTTTCGCACCATTTAGTGCTCCTGGGCGGCGCCTGCGTCTGGCGCAAAAGGGCGCTAAACTATAGGAAACTCCTGGGTGGCAAGCACTCTAACTAACAGAACAGTCCGTGAGCGGACACTTGTCTCGACCTTGCAGCGGGGGGAATGCCTGTGCGGTGTATTAACTTGCCTGGACCGTCGTGGTGGCTCTGCATACTGCTGGTGGCGCCGTCGGTGGCGTGGGCTGGCAGTTTGGACGACGGCATGGCCCTGTATGAATCGGGCGATATGTCAGGCGCCAGGTCTGCGTTTAACGCGGCCCTGAAAGAAGATCCGAAAAACGCGCGCGCAGCGTTTATGCTCGGTCGCAGTCATTACGCCGAGGGCGCCGCCAAGCAAGCCGTGAAGTGGTTTGAAAAGGCGATCAAGCTGGATCCTGAGCAATCTCAGTACCACCAGTACTTCGGTGAAGCACTTGGCGAGTCGTTGGGCGACGCGAATATGCTGACCCGAATGCGTAAGGCAGGGCGGGTGCGCAAGTCGTTCGAGCGTGCCATCGAGCTGGACCCGGGCAATCTGCAAGCCCGGCGTGGCTTGATAATTTATTATTTGAGGGCGCCGGGAATCGCTGGCGGCGGCCGGGACAAAGCCGAGGCAGGTGCCCGCGAACTGACCCGGCTCGACGCGCAAATGGGGCGGCGAGCCTGGGTGGATATATATGTTCAATACCAGGAATTTGCGAGTGCATTGCGAGAAATCGATGTCATTTTGCAGGACAATCCTGATGACGCGCGCGCCATGCTCACGCGCGGCGTGTTGTTGACGGAACAGGCTGAGTATGGCGCGGCCGCAGATCATTTCCAGGCGTGGCTGGAGCGCGACCCGGAACAGATGTCAGCGGCCTATCAGCTTGGCCGCGTCAGTTCAATTTCGGGGCAGAATCTCGAAAGCGGTGAAGCCGCAATGCTGACTTACCTGCAGCATCAGCCAGGCTCCGACGAGCCGTCCCTGGCGTGGGCCAATTACCGGCTGGGCCAGATTTATGAGCACATGGGTCGATCCGATGCCGCCCGCAGGGCTTATCGGGTCGCAGTGGAGCTCGATCCAAAGCACAAAGAGGCCCGCAAGGCGCTCAAGGCAATAGACTAGTCCGACGCGTCAGCGGCTTCGGCGACGGGCTCCGGTTCCGGCAGGAACAAAGCGGGATCCACCATAGTCCGATTGAGCGTTACGCCCCAGTGCAGGTGCGGGCCGGTGACGCGTCCGGTTGCGCCGACCTTGCCGATTATGCCGCCACGGTGAACCAGGTCACCCGCTTGTACGTCGATCTCGCTCATGTGGCAATACATGGTCACGAGGCCAAGGCCATGGTCGATGAACACGGTATTGCCGTTAAAAAAGTAATTTCCCGTTTCGACGATACGTCCCGCGGCGGGTGCCACGATAGGCGTGCCCTCGCTGGCGGCAATATCCATGCCGCTGTGCGGCCTGCGAGGCTGGTCGTTGAAAAAACGCCTGAGGCCAAATGAACTGCTGCGCGGCCCCTCCACTGGCGGGATGAAATCGGTGGCAATGCCTGCCGAGCGCGAAAACGAAGCCAGTGCCGCATTGATTCGCTTGCGTTCCTCACCAATACGTTGCAGATCTTCAGCATTGGGATTGACCTGTCGTTTGTTGGTAATGGTGAGTCGCTGGGTCGGGTAGTCCTTGTCGAGCACATCAAAGCCAATCAATTGCGGTTCGTTGTCGCCTCCTGCCACCTTGATTGCGTGGCGGCCTGGCTTGACCGACAGGGGAATACCTACCACGGCCTTCCAGCTGCCTTCGTGGCTGACCACCATGACCGGCCGATCCCGGTAGCTGACCTCGGGCGGCGTCGCACTGTCGCCCGGCAACTCGAGCACAGTCACACCGCCGGGCACTGCCAGGGAGCGAGGCAGTTCAGCAGCGTGCACAGGCAATAGCGCCAGCAGCCACCCGATCGCAAGCATTCCGGTAATTCGTCTTTTCACTTGGAGTCGTCCTCGATAATGTCAATAACCTGAGTTCTGAGCTTGCCGTCGCCAAGTTGCGCCGTGAGCATTTCGTCCTTCCTGACCTGTGCCGCGCGGCGCACAACGCTGCCATCCTCAGCGCGCTGCAGTATCGCGTAGCCACGGCTCAGGGTGGCCAGCGGACTGATGGCATCCAGCGTTGCCGTGCTGACTGCAAGTCTCGAACGCATAGCTTCGAGTCTGCGTCGCATACCGCCGGTCAGCCGCCCGAGCAGCGCATCGTTTTTGGTGGCCAGGTTCGCCATTCGCTGTGCGGGCGACAAGCGGCGCAAATGCGCAAACTGCTCAGCCAGCACGCCGCGGTAATCGCGCAGCATACTCTGCATTGCGACCAGCATCCGCTGCTCGAGTTCATCACTGCGCTGGCCATATTGTTGCATCGTTTGCGCCGGATGCAGGCGAAGCAGGCGTTTTTCGGACAAGCCGAAGCGTTCGCGAGCGCGGGCCAGCAAGCGGCTCATGGATGACGTGCTGCGCCTGGCGAGTTTGCCCAGGCTGCGCAACCACTGTTCCCGGTCAGGCACAATGAGTTCGGCTGCCGCCGAAGGCGTCGGCGCGCGCAAATCTGCAACGAGATCGGCGATAGTGACGTCGACCTCGTGGCCGACGCCACAGACCACGGGAATCGGACAGGCGAACAGAGCGCGTGCCAGCACTTCTTCATTGAAAGCCCAGAGGTCCTCGAGCGAACCGCCGCCGCGCGCCAGGATCAGCACGTCGCATTCCTTGCGCCGGGCCGCAGTGCCGAGCATCGCGGCGATTTTTGCTGCCGCGCCTTCGCCCTGTACCGGGACCGGGTAAACGATGACCTCAATGGCAGGAAAGCGGCGCCGTAATACCTTGAGAATGTCGCGAATGGCGGCGCCTGTCGGCGAGCTTACAACGCCGATGCAGCGCGGTAAGGTCGGCAGTGCAAGCTTGTGCTCGGCAGCGAACAGCCCTTCGGCATCGAGTTTTTGTTTCAGTATTTCGAAGGCCCGGCGCAGAGCGCCTTCGCCGGCCTCTTCCATGAAGTCTACGATGAGCTGATAGTCGCCACGTGGCTCGTACAGGCTGACCTTTGCGCGCAACTGAACTTGCTGGCCGTCCTGGGGCTTGAAAGTGAGCAGGCGATTGCGCTGGCGGAACATCGCGCAGCGCACCTGTGCTCCCGCGTCCTTCAGCGAAAAATACCAGTGCCCGGACCCCGGGCGGGCCAGATTGGATATCTCACCCTCAACCCACAGTATCGGGAAGCCCGATTCAAGGAGTCTGCGGGCCTCACGGTTGAGCTGGCTGACGGTGAGAACGTCCCGCCGGCGTTGCTGTCCGGCGGTATCTGATGAATCGCGGGCTGCCATGAGGGCATCATAACCGCTGGCTCCGGGGGGCAAAACCTCGCTGCCGATGGCCCGCAGGTTTACCTGCAAATGACTCAGGCGTAAAATCGACCGATTAACCCGCAAGCGCAGCAGGAGCTCATGAAATGCGTATCGACCAGGAAGCGCTGACTTTCGATGACGTACTGCTCCAGCCTGCCTACTCGGAAATCCTGCCACGCGACGTCAGCCTGAAGACGCGCTTGAGCCGAAATATCGATCTCAACCTGCCGCTTGTTTCCGCCGCGATGGACACTGTCACGGAGGCACGCCTCGCGATCACCATGGCCCAGGAAGGGGGCATCGGTATCGTGCATAAAAACATGACACCCCAGGGCCAGGCGCGCGAGGTCTTGCGCGTCAAAAAATTCGAAAGCGGCGTGATCACGGACCCGATTACCGTGAGCCCGGATAAAACCATTCGCGAAGTCATCAACCTGACGCGCGAGAAAAACATTTCCGGCGTACCGGTAGTAGACGGCAAGGAAACGGTTGGCATAGTTACCCACCGGGATCTCAGGTTCGAGACCCAGCTTGATGCGCCGGTGTCGACCGTCATGACGCCCAAGAACAAACTGGTGACGGTGCGGGAAGGCGCAGACAAGGAAGAGGTTTTGTTATTGCTGCATA
The DNA here is from genome assembly GCA_041565075.1 of Gammaproteobacteria bacterium. Lineage (GTDB taxonomy): Bacteria > Pseudomonadota > Gammaproteobacteria > Steroidobacterales > JABDLF01 > JABDLF01. The sequence continues at coordinate 3,236 of JBFGOQ010000035.1, read as the reverse complement.
AGCATCGCATCGAGAAGGTGCTGGTGGTGGGCAAGAACTTCGAGCTGAAAGGCATGATTACGGTCAAGGACTTCCAGAAGGCCAAGGATTTCCCGTTTGCCTGTAAAGATGCTCGTGGGGCGTTGCGTGTCGGCGCCGCAGTGGGCACCAGCCCGGATACCGATGAGCGGGTCGCGGCGCTGGTGGCGGCCGGCGTGGACGTGATCGTGGTGGATACCTCGCACGGTCATACCCGGGGCGTCATCGACATGGTTGCGAGAATCAAGAGCAATTACCCGGATATGGAAGTGATAGGCGGCAATGTCGTCACGGCCGAGGCGGCCATGGCATTGCTTGATGCGGGGGCGGATGGTGTCAAGGTCGGCATCGGTCCCGGTTCAATCTGCACGACGCGCATCGTCGCCGGTGTCGGCGTGCCGCAGATCAGTGCGGTGTCAAATGTGGCAGCAGCTCTCAAGAAGGCCGGCGTGCCTTTGATCGCTGACGGGGGCATCCGCTATTCCGGGGACATCGCCAAGGCAATAGCGGCCGGAGCGCATTCCATCATGGTCGGGGGCTTGTTCGCGGGTACAGAAGAAGCGCCCGGTGAAGTCGAGCTGTATCAGGGTCGGTCATACAAGTCCTACCGTGGCATGGGGTCGCTGGGTGCGATGTCGCAACGTCACGGCTCCAGCGACCGTTACTTCCAGGACAGCACCGAGGACGTTGAAAAACTGGTGCCCGAAGGCATTGAAGGGCGGGTTCCGTACAAGGGGCCGCTGGTCGCCATCCTGCACCAGCTGGCAGGCGGCATACGTTCGGCCATGGGTTATACCGGATGCGTCGATATCGAAGCCATGCGCACGCAGCCGAAGTTTGTGCGCATTACCGGCGCCGGCGTTCGCGAAAGCCATGTGCACGATGTCGCTATCACCAAGGAAGCACCGAATTACCGAATGGAGCGCTGACCCTGGCTATCACCAGCATCACCGCAAGCACTCCCGGGGCTGCCAGCCGGGAAGATATTCATGCCGACCGCATTCTGATCCTGGATTTCGGTTCTCAGTACACGCAATTGATCGCGCGGCGAGTGCGGGAAGCGGGCGTTTATTGCGAAATCTATGCCTGGGATGCCGGCGACGCGGCAATTCGATCCTTTGCGCCACGCGGCATCATTCTTTCGGGTGGACCGGAATCGGTGACCGATAGCGAGCCACCGGCGCCGCCTGACGTTGTTTTTGATCTGCAAGTCCCGTTGCTCGGCATTTGTTACGGCATGCAAAGCATGGCAGCGCGCCTTGGCGGCAGCGTGGCGGGTTCAATGCAGCGCGAATTTGGCTATGCCAAGGTCGAGGCGCATGGGCATTCCCGTCTCCTCGAAGGCATTGAAGACCACACCAGTGACACCGGCATCGGACTGCTGGACGTGTGGATGAGCCACGGCGATCGCGTCGAGGCTTTACCGGACGGCTTCAAGGTCATCGCCAGTACACCGAGTGCACCGATCGCAGCGATGGCGGACGATGAACGCGGCTACTACGGATTGCAGTTCCATCCCGAGGTGACCCATACGGCACAAGGCCAGCGCATCATCGAGCGGTTCGTGCACGAGATCTGCGCCTGTGCATCCAGGTGGCAGGCAGCCAGTATCATCGAAGACAGCATCGCACGCGTGCGCGAGGAAGTCGGTGATGGCAAGGTGTTGCTCGGTTTATCGGGGGGCGTCGATTCCTCCGTGGTTGCAGCCATGTTGCACAAGGCCATTGGCCAGCAATTGATTTGCGTATTTGTCGATCATGGCCTGCTGCGCCTGCATGAAGGCGACCAGGTGATGGCGACCTTTGCGAAACACATGGGCGTGAATGTAATACGTGTAGATGCCGCCGATCGCTTCATGGCGGCGTTAGCCGGAGAGACCGATCCGGAGCAGAAGCGCAAAATTATAGGGCGTCTGTTTATCGAAGTGTTCGATGAACAGGCGAAAGCCATCGAAGATGTCAGTTTTCTGGCCCAGGGCACCATTTACCCGGATGTTATCGAGTCAGCGGGTTCAAAAACCGGCAAGGCGCATGTCATCAAGTCGCACCACAATGTGGGAGGGTTGCCGGCAAAAATGCACCTCAGCCTGGTCGAGCCCCTGCGGGAGCTGTTCAAGGACGAAGTACGCAAGATTGGTCTCGAGCTTGGACTGCCGGCCGAAATGATCAATCGCCATCCATTTCCCGGCCCGGGGCTCGGCGTACGCATCCTGGGTGAGGTCAAACCCGAGTATGCGGACTTGTTACGCAGGGCCGACGCGATTTTTATCGAAGAGCTGGAACGTAATGATCTGTATGACAAGACCAGCCAGGCATTTGCTGTCTTCTTGCCGGTACGTTCGGTAGGCGTGATGGGGGACGGGCGGCGCTACGATTATGTGATTGCCCTGCGCGCTGTTGAGACTGTGGATTTCATGACAGCACGGTGGGCGCATCTGCCCTACGATTTTCTTGACCACGTCTCGCGCAGGATAATCAATGAGGTCGACGGCATTTCGCGGGTTGTCTATGATGTATCCGGCAAGCCGCCGGCCACGATAGAGTGGGAGTAATTCGTGAGCGACGCCGATATCGCGTTCATGCGGCGGGCGCTGGAGCTCGCCCACGCGGCGGAGCAAGCGGGCGAAGTACCCGTCGGCGCCGTGGTCGCCCTGGACGGGCAAGTGTTGGGCGAAGGGTTTAATCAGCCTATCAGCGGACAAGACCCAACTGCGCATGCCGAGATCGTCGCGCTGCGCGACGCCGCGAACACGCTAAAGAACTATCGTCTCACCGGCGCCAGCCTGTATGTAACACTGGAACCCTGTCCCATGTGTCTGGGTGCGATGGTGCATGCACGTATAAAGCGCCTGGTTTTCGCTGCCCACGATCCCAAAACCGGCGCTGCCGGGGGGGCGACGGATCTGACCGGTTCAGCGGCCTTCAAGCATCGAGTCAAAATTCAAGGTGGGGTGCTGGCGCGGGAAGCCGGCGCGTTACTGAAAGACTTTTTTGCAGCGAGGCGTTGATTATTCCTCGGCGGCGTCCTCGGCCTGACCCGATGGCTCGACCGCAGGTTCAGTGACTTCTTTCGAATAGGCGAGATAGCGATCCGATGTGGCCCACTGCAGCACATCGTAGTAGCTGCGGATATTGTCTACGTAAATGACCGGTTCCCACCCCCGCGCATAGCCGCGCTTCAGCTTGCTGTAATACTTCTTCTGGGCCAGCAGGGGCAGG
>JBFGOQ010000034.1:0-24755 GCA_041565075.1 Gammaproteobacteria bacterium | reverse complement strand
GCTCTACCAGGTCGAGCGCCAGATGGGGACCAAGAACAAACGACTGCTTGACTTGCAAAGCCATGTACATGAGCTGGAGGCGCATCTGGTAAGCAGCGAGCCCACCATGGAGCAGCGGCTGCAGCTATTGCTGGAGCTCAAAAACCTGGCGCAGGAAAAACAGCAGCTGGAAGATGAAATGCTCGAGCTGGAAGCGGAGCGGGATTACCACCAGCAGCGGCTGGCCGCATACGAGGTCTCGCTGTACCAATCTTCCTGAATAAAAAAAGGCGCGCCCCGCGGGACGCGCCTTTGAACGCTCACATTATTCAGATTATTTTTTTCATAGCGTCGGCCCGGATCAGGGCATAGCCGACGCTGTTGAAGTTCCAGTTTGCAACTTCCTTAAATACCGCCTTTGCTTCGTCATTCTTGCCGGCGCCTTCCAGCGCAAGGCCAAGGTGATACTTGGCGTAGATGCTGTTCAGGTTAGCTTGCCGGTAGTGATCCACTGCCTTTGAATACTTGCGGTCTTTGAGCATGATGTAGCCCATCAGATCGTGGTATTGCTGCATCTTCAGTGGGTTGTCCTGATCCTTGACCAGCTTGGCATTGATGTTTGCGAATTTCTTGGCCGCTTTGTAATCGCCTGCACGAGCCGCCGCGAGACCATCGAAATAGGCGATATTCGCTTCCTGGATATTATTGAACTCCTTGGTTCCGGCCACCCTGGCGGTTTCTCGTAAGGTCTCGGAACGCATTGCCAGCAGCTTTGCAGCTTCTTCGGTCATTCCGTTATGCATGCTTATCCTGGCAGCATTGGTAAGCGTAAAGACCCTGGCACCGTCACGTTGCTTGTCGTTAAGTTGCAGCATATCAATGCCATCATAAAGCGCCTTAAGTCCGGCAATTGCCTCTTGCGGATTGCCTTCGTAGACATGGGTAAAGTGCTTGTAATTGGCAAGGAAAGCTTTGGCGCCCGGTTGCGCCACCTGGCTGGCCCGGTCGTAGTCTTCGCGTGCTTCTGCGAAATTCCCGAGGAATGAGTTGACATGTGCCCGCTTGGTGAAAGCGGTGGCATTATTGGGCTCTAACATGGCCGAACGCGTATAGAATTCCCGGGCCGCATCCAGGTTGCCCTGCGCGCGATATACATCCCCCAGTCCCCAGTAATGATTACCGTTGTAAGGCTGCAGAGTAAGTATCTTTTTGAAATACTTCTCGGCTTTGTCATAGTCCTTGGGGTTGTTGAACATGTAACTGTTGGCAATTGCCACGTAGGCAGGGGCAAAACCGGCGTCCACCTCAATTGCCTTATTGGCGCTGATTCGGGCCTCTTCATATTGCTCGATATTGTTTTGCGCGCCAGCCAGCGTCAGCCAGGCGCGTGCGCTGCCCGGATATTTTTCCACAAGTTTTTTTGCCAACTTTATTTGCTCAGTGAAGTTGTTGTCCATGAATCGCATGTTGATCGCGATCATCATGCGTTCACCTTCACTCACTTTGTCAGCCAGTTCGTTGGCGCGTTTGGTTGCCTCTATAAATTCCTGGCCCGAAAACGCATTGTTGCCGATATTCAGCCAGGCATACGCGAAGTCAGGATCTTTATCGACCGCCGCACGAAAGAGCGCGTTCGCCTCAGTGCCATTGCCCGCATCCATGGCGGCCTGCCCGGCAATGAAATCCATCTTGGCGGTCTTCGATGAGGTGGTGATCGGAATGTCGTTGGAATGCCCGCCGGCCGTTGCCATTGGAGTCAATGTCATCATGAGCAGCGCCAGCGATACGCTGCCCAGTATGGGTTTGGTTACTCTCATTAGTGTGCCCTCTCCATTTATTTCGGGGTGTTGAAAATGCGGTGCGCGGCCCCGGCCCAACTGTCCGGCCAGGGCCGGCAGCTCGTTCGGTATTGCCCTATCCGGTGGCGCACTGCTGGCCAAAGCTTAGTAGAAAATCAGCGAGTTGCCAGAGCAGTGCGGCAGGCGCCAGGGCAGGCTCAGCAGATTTAGCAGCGCGCGGCTACGAAAAACTGGCAACCCGGGCCGGACAGCATATGATTAATCAACGAGATACAATTCTTTCCACCCGCTGATTCCCGCTTATGCCCTTAACAGGAGCCAGGAGCCCATGTCGCACACAGCGAAAAAATCCAATCCGGAACAAATAAATGATCTGCCGCGCGGCATGGAGTTGTTGCGGGATTCGGCGCACAACAAGGGCACGGCCTTTACCAAGGCAGAACGCGACGCCCTCGGCCTGCGTGGACTGCTGCCTCCAGGGGTCCTCACCCAGGAGCAACAGGGCCATCGGATTCTGAAGCATTTCCGCGGGGCCACCAGCGATCTGGACCGCTACATCCTCATGAACGAGCTCAGTGATCGCAGTGACCATCTTTTTTACAAGGTGGTGATGGATAACCTGGAAGAGATGCTGCCGATTCTTTACACCCCGACGGTGGGCCTGGCCTGCCAGGAATATGGTTACATCTTCAGGCGCCCGAGAGGCGTGTACATCTCCGCCAGAGACCGTGGCCACATGCAGGAGATATTTCGCAACTGGCCGCACAAGGACGTACGCATCATTGTTGTAACCGATGGCGAACGCATTCTGGGGCTGGGCGACCTCGGCGCCAACGGTATGGGCATACCGGTGGGCAAGCTGCAGCTCTACACAGCCTGTGCCGGTGTGCCGCCGGAGCAATGTTTGCCCGTCATGCTGGATGTGGGCACCGAGAATCAGGAACTGCTCAACGCACCGCTGTACCTGGGTCACAAGAAACCACGGCTGCGCGGCGAGGAATACGATGACTTCGTTGAAGAATTCATGCGCGCCGCCACCGAGGCTTACCCGGGCGTGCTCATACAGTTCGAAGATTTTGCTAACCAGAACGCATTTCGCTTACTGGCAAAGTACCGGGACCGTTACTGCGTGTTCAATGACGATATCCAGGGCACGGGCAGCGTTGCCATGGCAGGCATCCTGTCGTCTTTGAAGATTACGGGCAGCAGTCTGCGCGACCAGCGCTTCCTGTTTTTGGGTGCGGGCGCGGCATCCATGGGTATCGGCGACATGCTGACAGCCCTGTTGATGGAAGAAGGCATGAGTGAACCGGAAGCGCGCAAGCATTGCTGGTTTATGGACACCACCGGGCTGATCGTGGAAGGGCGCAAGCGCCTGAATGCCCACAAGGAACGCTACGCGCACCCGCACCCGGAGGTCACCGATTTCCTGGCAGCGGTCAAGGCAGTAAAACCCACCGCAATCATGGGCGCGTCGGGTCAGCCGGGTTCATTCTCGAAAGAGATTCTCGAAACCATGGCCGAAATCAACGAGCGCCCGGTGGTATTCGCGCTTTCCAATCCTACGTCCAAGGCCGAGTGCACTGCGGCAGAAGCTTACAAGTACACCGGTGGACGCGCGGTGTTTGCCAGTGGCAGTCCCTTCGCACCGGTCAAGTACAAGGGCAAGACCTTCATACCCGGGCAGGGCAATAACGCCTACATATTCCCGGGCGTTGGTCTTGGCGTAATCGCCAGCCGCTCGAAACACGTGACCGAGGAGATGTTTTTTATTGCCGCCAAGACGGTTGCCAGCCTGGTGGACGCAGACGACATCGCGCATGGACGCACCTATCCGCCCTTTGACAAAATCGGCGAAGTCTCATTGGACATAGCAGCCGAAGTGGCCAGACTGGCGTGGGAAGAGGGGCTCGCGCAGGCGCCGCGACCGAAGGACATTCGGGGGCATATAGACGCCATGCGCTATGATTCAAATTATAATTCCTATACCTGAGCGTCCATATGGCCAGCTCGTATAGCATGTCACGGCAACCAGTATCTATTGCACCGCAGATGGCGCGACACTGATCTTATGGAGGGCTTGAGATGAGTGAACACCCGGAACAAATCCAGGCAATGGGTCCACGCACGGCGGAACATGAGCTGCTGAATCCTTTCGAGGGCACTTTCAGCACGGTGGTCAAGCTCTGGATGGGCCCGGGTGAGCCCATGACCAGTACCGGCACCATGGTTAACGACTGGGTGCTGGGCGGTCGTTACCTGCGCCAGACGTTTATCGGTGACCCTATAGAAGTGGAAGGGTCCTTCGGTGCTTTCGAAGGCATCGGCTTCTGGGGCTACAGCGGCACTTCCGGGGAATACCAGGGCTACTGGATTGACAATGCCAGCACCTGGATGCAGATGGAGACCGGTTCGGTCGATGATTCCGGCAAAGTCTGGGTCATGCACAGCAGTTTCCCGAACCCGGCCGACGGCAAGCCCATGGACAAACGTACCGTCATCACCCTGCAGGACAACGACCGCCACCTGATGGAGAGTTTCTTTACCGTACAAGGTGGCGAAGAAGTTAAGTCCATGGAGATCAGCTACACGCGCAAGGCATGATCGACGTCATCCTCAAGCGCTTTGAGTATCCCGACGAGACCAAGGTTTTCGAAAAGGGCCGCTTCGAAGTGGTAACGCTCGGCGGGATGAGCATTGGTCGCGCCACCTACGAGCCGGGCTGGAAGTGGTCAAAACATGTCGGGCACAAGCATGGTCAGCAATATTGTACGGTCGAACATATTGGCATGGTGCTCGAAGGTACTGCCACAGCCGCTTTTGCCAGCGGCAAAGTGTTCGAGTTGCATGCCGGGGAGCTGTTTTATATTCCGCCGGATCCACACGACAGCTGGGTGGTGGGCGACAAGCCATATGTATCACTGCATTTCATGGGTGCCGATCGCTACGCGCGTCGCTGAGGCGAATCCGACCAGGCGCGCCACCCACTGACCGCGATGGCGAGCAGTACGGCCAATTGGACAGGTGCCCAGGCGCGCTGCCAGCCAGTCGCGACAAGGCCGGTTTGCGCTGCCAGCATTACGTCACAGGGGTGTGCTGCGCCAAAGCTGGTGCCGGTAAGGTAGGGCAGTATGATCCATGCTGCCCAGGGAACCAGTAGCGCCAGCGGCAAGGCAAAATAACGAAAGACGGACGACAATCCCCGCACCCCGTGCCCGTAGTGCAAAGCGAAGGCCGCGCCCAGGGCCAAAACCCCGGAGAACATGCTCACGCGCCATGCGCTGACCTCCGGACATTGCGCGAAACGGACCACAGTCAGCATGATCAGGTGCATGTAAAGCATGAGCCAGGCAACAAATGTGACTCCAATGCGTAATACCACTTCGGCGAATGTCATGATGGCGGTAGAATCCTCAATCCTGTCGGTGCACGAAGCGCCCATTCGATCCAAAGACTGCGCTTAGCCAGGCAATTTCATTCCGGGACCCATCCATGATAACCGTTCACCATCTCGAAAACTCACGTTCGCAACGCGTCTTGTGGCTGCTTGAAGAACTTGGCCTGGATTACCAGATCAAGCATTACAAACGTGACCCTAAAACCATGCTGGCACCGGCTTCGCTGGCCAGGGTGCATCCGCTTGGCAAGTCGCCGGTGATTGTGGATGGCGATTTGACCATTGCCGAGTCAGGCGCCATTGTCGAGTATCTGGTTGATCGCTATGCAGAGCCGGGAACGCTGAAGCCCATCAATGAAAAGCGGCTCGTGCAATATCGCTACTGGATGCACTTCGCCGAGGGCTCGTTGATGCCGTTGTTGCTGTTGCAGCTGGTGTTCGAGCAAATCTCCAAGCCGCCTATGCCCTTGCCGATCCGGCCGGTTGCCGGCCTGATAGCAAAGGGCGTCAAGGCAAAGTTCATCAGCCCGCGGCTTAATCAGCAGCTTGAATTCATCGACAATGAGCTTGGTAAGGCGAAGTGGTTTGCAGGATCGAAGTTCTCGGCGGCAGATGTTCAGATGAGCTTTCCGCTCGAAGCCGGCGCGGCGAGGGTCGGGGTGGATAAGAATCGCCCCAATATCAAGGCGTTTCTGCAGCGTATACATGCACGCCCGGCCTACAAACGTGCGCTGGAACGCGGGGGGCCATACGCATACGGGTAAGGCGCCCGCTATACACGGCCAGTCGGTCAAGCTGCTTGCGTGGTCGCCTAGAGTGTGCGCACGATTGTCGTTTTACCGTCGACCTTGCGCCGGAGGCGGCGTGCCCTGTCTATCCAGCTGCACTTTTCACAGACACAAAGCCTGCGCTTGCCACCCGCTCTGTGGTTCTGGGAGTCGACATAATCGATCGCGAACTCAAGACTGGTGGCGAGTTCCGCGAGAGACCTTTGGCCGAGTACGACGAACGGTTCATTCGATTGCAACCAGGAGCACTCGTACATGAATACACAAGTCTGGCACTCGGAATTCCTGGAGCGGAACTGCCCGTTATGCGGGCATTCCTCCAGCTCCATTTTCTCCAGGGCCATGAGCCTTGGAAACGTAAGCATTTCGATAAGTTGTAGTTTTATGCTTTGCACAAGCGCGCCTGGTTGCAGTTTCCACTCCACCTACTTATCTCTTAACACCAGCGGTGGAGTGGCGCAATAAGGGATTGTCACATGCCGCTTTGAGGCTCGAAACGGGTCCGCTCACCGCAGCCAGACAAGTGGTTTTGCAGGTCCTGATCGGGCTGGCATATTTTGGCCAGGACAAAAAGCCAAAGCAGGCAGCCCGGACTAGCTCAGGCAGTACGCGTACTTCTGTCCAGCAGATCGCGGGCGCTGGCAATTGGCTTCATCAGGATCGGCTCGAAACGTCGTTCTATGGCATGTTGCATGTTACGCATGGCCGCGAAACCGTCCGGCGATTCAAGGCGCGCATTTTCCCAGGCCTTGCGATTCGGCCACATTGCACAGGCAACCCAGGTCGAGTCCTCGGCGGCATGCAGGCAGACGCCGTGGGCGCCGAATTGTTCTTCGAGGGTGCGAGCGACAGACTGCCAGGCCTCTACAAAGCCCGGTTCCAGCCCGGGCGTGAGTTTCCAGCGATAGATAACCGCAAACGAGAATTCGGCATCGAGCATCATTACTGCATAAACCTGCTGCCTGATGGCAGCAACAGTCACACAGACCCGTACACCGCGGTTTCCTCGGTGTCCAGGGAATGCACAGCCATGTGCCGCGTGTGGCCGGAAAACCGGCTGTAAGTATCGGGCAGGGGTTCCGCAAGCCGTGCCCATGGCGAGGCGAGTCTGCCAGGACATGACAAGGCTGTCATGGGCAAAAATCCCTATTGCCAACAGCCGGTTTTCGTGCCCTGGGGGGTGCTCCGGGGCGACTGATAATGAAGCGAGGTAGATACTGGCGGCGGAAACCGGGAAACTGGGGGTCGTTCCCGCGATGAGATCTGCCATGAAAGAACAACAGCTCAGAATCTTGCTGCTGGCTGGTATAACTGATGTCATCGTGGCGGGCGTCCTGCTCGTACTAATCATAACGCAGGTCATAAATTTGCCTGTCTTCGTTCCCCTGTTGTTGATAATTGCCGGTATCGGCATCGTCATCGGCGCGCTAGTCGCCGGCGCGCGGGAAAGTGGTGGAACGTCTTCGCAGAATGACTGAGCGGCGCTCCATAGCAATCGCCGGCAACATGGGGACCGGCAAATCCACGCTGGTGGAGTTCCTGAGCCATACTTACGGCGCGCAGCCGTTCTACGAGCCCAACGAGGCTAATCCCTACCTCCCTGACTTTTACCAGGACATGAAACGCTGGGCATTTCACTCGCAGCTCTATTTCCTGAGTAACAAGTTTCGTCTCCACCAGGAACTCGACCAGGCGCCCGGAGTAGTGGTTCTGGATCGAACCATTTATGAAGATGCCGAGATCTTTGCGACGGCGCTCATGGAGATGCGCAAGATCGACCGCCGGGACTGGGACACTTACTGGAGTTTCTACCAGGTCATACTCAACGCTATCAAGCCGCCGGACCTGATGATCTATCTGCGTTGCTCGATGCGCACGCTGCGCAAGCGCATCAGGCTTCGCGGCCGCAAGATGGAGCAGGACATACCGCTGAGATATTTCAAGCGCCTCGAGAGGCTATACGAATCCTGGATCAGTCAGTATTCCCTCAGCGAGTTGCTGATTCTGGAAACCGATAATCTCGATTACATAGAAGACATGATGCATCGGCTTGATGTCATGGAGCGCATCGAATCACTGGTCACGCTGCCCGATGAAGCTTTGCGGATCTCCTGAGGGGCGCGCGGTCGATCACCTGCAAGTGCTGATCTGTTCATGAAAAGTCTCCTCAATATCGGCGTCATTCTTCTGTTTGGTTATGGTGCGATGCTGCTATACGTTTTTCTCGCCCAGGCCAGGCTCCTGTACTTGCCTAACTTCGCCGGTGACAAGCTGATTGCCACGCCCGCCCGCCTGGGACTGACATTTGAAGATGTGCGATTCGAGGCCGCCGACGGCATTACCTTGCACGGTTGGTACATACCTGCGCCGGCCGCACGAGGCACTTTGCTGTTCATGCATGGCAACGCTGGCAATATCAGTCACCGGTTGGAATCCATCGAGCGCTTTCACAGGCTCGGGCTCAACGTCTTCATATTCGACTACCGCGGGTACGGTGAAAGCGCGGGACATCCGACCGAGAAGGGCACCTACCTGGACGCCAGGGCTGCATTTAATTGGCTGACTCAGGTGCGCGGCATGGATGCCAGCGACCTGATCGTATTTGGGCGTTCGCTGGGCGGAGCGGTTGCGGCCAGGCTTGCCACCGAGGTCCGGCCCGCAGGGCTGATTATCGAGTCTGCGTTTACCTCGGTGCCTGATGCGGCGGCGAGCATCTATTGGTTTCTGCCGGTGAAGTTGCTGTCACGATTCAAGTACAACACCCGGGCAGCGGTGCAGGAAGTTGCCTGCCCGGTACTCATCGTGCACAGCCGCGACGACGAGATCATTCCATTTTCACATGGCCAGGCGCTTTACGATGCCGCCGCACAACCGAAAAGTCTGCTGGTGCTCGAGGGTGGCCACAACGACGCGATTTTCACCAGCATGCAACGTTACGAGCAGGGCTTACGTTCATTCCTGGACGGGGTTTTGCCGCAGCGACTTTCGCCGGTTTCGCAGGACGAGTAAGCTGCTCAGGCTGAATCAGGCCCCAAACGGCCGGTCAATAAACTACCAAAGGGTGATGCCTATGTTCGCCAGGTCCGATTACAGAATTCTTGTTATAGCCGTGTTCGGCGCTGTTACGGCTTGTGACCGGGCAGCGATGACGGAGACTGCCGCGCCAACACAAAGACTGGACTATCCGCACACTCCGGTCGTCGAGCAAGTGGATGAATATCACGGCACCCGTGTGGCAGATCCCTACCGCTGGCTGGAAGACGATGTCAGGGAAAATCCCGATGTGGCCGAGTGGGTGTCGGCGCAAAACAAAGTTACTTTTGCTTACCTGGAGTCGATTCCGGAGCGGCAGCGGATTTACGCCCGGCTTACCCGGCTCTGGGACTTTGAGAAATACGGCACGCCTTTTAAAGAAGGTGGGCGTTACTTCTATAGTTACAATGACGGTTTGCAAAATCAGAACGTTGTTTACACATTAGCGGCACTCGATGCTGAGCCTGAACTGCTCATCGACCCCAACACCTGGTCAGATGACGGCACCATTGCACTGGCGGGATACATACCAAGCCCGGATGGCCGCTACGTCGGCTACCTGGTGCAGGACGGGGGGTCGGACTGGCGTAAAGCCCGTGTCATGGAAATCGAGGGACGCAAGACCCTGAGCGATGAACTGTCGTGGCTGAAGTTCACATGGCTTTCCTGGGCGCCGGATAGTAGTGGTTTTTATTACAGTCGCTACCCGGAACCAGAAGAGGGCCAGGAATTTCAGGCGCTCAACAAGAACCAGGCCGTGTATTTTCATCGCATCGGCACGCCGCAATCCGAAGATCTGCTGGTCTACTCGAGTCCCGAGCATCCGGAATGGGGGTACGCTTCGGCGGTCACTGACGACGGGCATTTTCTGGTTATCGTGATCTGGAAAGGTACCGATGATCGCTACCAGATTGTCTACCAGGATCTGACCAGGGCCGATGCCCGGCCGGTTATGTTGATCGAGGGCTTTGATAATGATTACTCGCTGGTCGGTAATCTGGGTAACGAACTCCTGTTCCGAACCGACCTGAATGCACCCAAAGGTCGAATCATTGCGATCGATGTTACAGATCCAGAGCGCAAGAACTGGCGTGAAATCATCCCCCAGGACGAGCACGTACTGCAAAGAGCCAGCCACATAGGCGGCAAGCTGGTGGCTTCTTATCTGAAAGATGCCCGCTCTGAGGTCAAGGTGTTCGGCATTGATGGATCGCCACTTCATGCCGTGCAACTGCCAGGGATTGGACGGGCCGACGGCTTTGGCGGTAAACCGGACGACGCAGAGACGTTTTTTAGCTATTCGAGCTTTAATGCACCTACGATTATCTATCGTTACGATCTGGCAAGCGGCGATCGCTCTGTGTTCCGCCAGGCCGATGTGGATTTCAACCCCGAAGATTACGTTGTCAAACAGGTCTTTTACGAATCCGGGGACGGCACGCGCGTGCCGATGTTTATTGCCCACCACAAGGGCATAGCCCTTGATGGCAAGCGCCCGACTTTGTTGTACGGCTATGGCGGCTTCAATATTTCCCAGCGGCCAGGCTTTTCGATTACGCGCCTGGCGTGGATGGAAATGGGTGGCGTCTATGCGGTTGCGAATATCCGTGGGGGCGGGGAATACGGCGAGGCGTGGCACAAGGCTGGCACCAAATTACAGAAGCAGAATGTCTTCGACGACTTCATCGCAGCGGCCGAGCACCTGATAGCATCCGGATATACAAGGGCTGACAAGCTGGCCGTGATGGGCGGCAGTAACGGCGGGCTGCTGGTAGGGGCTGTTATCAATCAGCGCCCGGATCTTTTCGGTGCGGCACTGCCTGCGGTTGGTGTTATGGACATGTTGCGCTTTCACAGGTTTACGGCCGGGCGATTCTGGGTCGATGATTACGGGTCTGCGGATGACCCGGAAGAATTCAAGGCGCTATATGCCTATTCGCCCTATCACAATCTGAAAAAAGGCACAGATTACCCCGCCGTCATGGTGACCACTGCCGACACGGACGATCGTGTTGTACCGGGACACAGCTTCAAATATGCGGCTGCCTTGCAAGCTGCCCATGCGGGTGATGATCCCGTGCTTATCAGAATCGAAACACGCGCAGGGCATGGTGCGGGAATTCCAACCGACAAGATCATCCAGGGGTACGCAGACCGCTGGGCGTTTCTTGTCAGAAACCTCGGTATGACACTGCCAGAAAATTACTGAAGCAATTGTCAGATCCGGCCCCGATTGCTGCTGATAAAGGAACAGACGATGATCGGTTATGTAACGCTGGGCACCAACGATTTACGAAGGGCGATTGGCTTTTATGATGCCGTGCTTGGCGAACTTGGCGCCACGCGCTTCATGGAAGAGCCGGATCACTTCACCGCATGGAGCGTCCCGTCGGGTGGCGCAGGCCTCAGCATCACGCGACCTTACAATGGCGGCGCAGCAACCGTGGGCAACGGGACCATGGTGGCTTTGCAGGCAAACAGTAAGGAACAGGTAGACAAAGTGCATGCCAAAGCCGTGGCACTGGGCGGCCAGGACGAAGGTGCACCGGGTCAGCGTATGAAAGGCTTCTATGCGGGCTACTTTCGCGACCTCGACGGCAACAAGTTGAACGCGTTTTATACCGGATAATTGCATCGGCGGGCACTGCTCGCGGCACTGCCAGCAGGCGGGCGGACACAATAATTACTTGGTTACCTCGACCAGCCAGGCGATCTCGTTCAGCTCAATAAAGCGCACCTGGGTGCTGCTTATGCCGCAGTCGGCCAGGTTGGAAAGCATGCTCTGTTTCGTCCATCGTGCCGACCAGAACCCCTCTCGCGTCAGGACAAAGCGGGATCCTTTGGGCGTAACCGGGTGCTGGTTGGTCTTGAGATAAAAGTCCCATTGCGCGGCTTCTGTCAGCGGATTGTCCTTGTAGATGCAAAAAAACATGTGGCCGCCTGGCCTGGTGGCCTGATAGAACTTCGCCGTGATATTTATAAACACCGGGTTATGATCCAGGTAATGGTCGCTGTAGCGAGACAGGTCATCAAAGCGGTCGCGGAAGTTGCCCGGCGTGAAGTAAAGGCACCATGCGATGTCATAGACTTCCTTGTCAGGCTGGTAATCCAGCAGGTCTACTTCAAAAAGCGAGGCGTTAGATAGCCCTTCTTTTTTGAATCGCAGCCGCGCCATCTGTGCCATTGGCGGCGCGAACTCGAAGGCGTGGTAAAGGCCACCCCCCGGCGCAAACAGCGACGCGTGATAACCGTCGCCGCATCCGAGGTCCGCGATGTCCAGTCGCTGGCCCTTAAAGCGTGCCAGCAGGTACTCATCCTGACGCTCCCGGGCCTGCTTTATCAGAGGGTTGATGTAGTCCCCGAACAAGCTGCCGTGAACGGCCAGATCCTCCGATTCGTGAGACGATTTCTTCATGACTTAAGAATAACGCAGGAATATTTGCCATGTCGCGGGAGAAATTGTTGTGCGAAATGATGGCCAACTGAAACGCCTTGACCGATGATAGGTTCATGAGCCCCGACATTCTTTGGCACACGCTGGAATCTGCCGACGCACTACAGCGGCTGGACTCTTCAGAGTCAGGTCTGAGTGAGGCGGAAGTGACGCTACGGCGGCGCCAGCATGGCGCCAATGAGCTCGATGCCGAACCACACAGTCGCTGGCCCGCAGTGCTGCTTCGTCAGTTCCGCAACCTGCTGATGATCATCCTGTTGCTGGCGGCAGGGCTATCAGTGTTTCTTGGTGATTGGGTCGAATCGGTTGCGATTGTGGCAATCGTGCTGATGTCCGTAATCCTTGGCTTTGTCCAGGAATTCCGGGCCGAGCGCGCCATCGCGGCACTGCGAGAGATGGCTGCGCCAACAGCGCGTGTTTTACGAGATGGCCACGAGTTGCGAATCCCGGCGCGAGAGCTGGTGCCAGGCGACATCGTACTCATCGTGACCGGAGACATCGTGGCTGCGGACGGGCGCATCCTTGAAGCCAGCAATCTCAAGGCCGATGAAGCACCGCTGACAGGTGAGTCGGTCCCCGTGGACAAGAGCACGGGAGCACTGTCCGATACGACACTGCCGATCGGTGACAGGTCGAACATGCTGTATGCGGGCACCGCCGTTACCTATGGGCGCGGACGGATGCTGGTAACAGCCACCGGGATGGCCAGCGAGTTCGGTAAAGTGGCCGGCCTGGTGCAAACGGTCAAGGCGGGGCTGACCCCGCTGCAGGTTCAAATCAACCGCATCGGCCGCTGGCTTGGTGTCCTGGCCCTGCTGGTTATCGTCCTGATCACGCTAACCGGCCTGCAAAGACAGCAGGGTTTGTTCGAGATGTTCCTGTTTGGTATTGCGCTTGCGGTGGCGGTGGTTCCCGAGGCCCTGCCCGCGGTTATCACCATCTCCCTGGCACTCGGGGTGCAACGCATGGCGCGCAGGCACGCACTGGTCAGACACTTGCCTGCGGTCGAGACCCTCGGCAGCACTTCGGTAATCTGTGCAGACAAAACCGGCACCCTGACGCGGAACGAGATGACTGCGCGCCGTATTTACGCTGGCGGCCAGAATATATCTGTCAGTGGCAGTGGCTATGCAACCGAAGGGGTGTTCCTGGCAGAAGATGGCGGAAAAGGCATCACTGAACCACTTGCCGCGACGCTGCGTGCTGCTGCGCTGGCATCCGATGCGCGCCTTATCGAGGAGCAGGGCGCAATGGTCGTGCGCGGTGATCCTACCGAGGCGGCGCTGGTCGTTGCTGCGGCAAAGGCGGGCCTCGACAAGGGACGCCTGGAGCAAGAATGTCCGCGCATTGCAGAACAGCCGTTCGAGTCGGCAGCCCGACGCATGACAACATTACATCGTTGTGGTGATTCCAGGGTTGCTTACATAAAAGGCGCACCCGAGGCGATCGTCGCGATCTGCTCGAAATGGCTAACAGACGACGGCGAAGCCGCGCTCGAAGCAGACCATGCGCAGGCTATTTATCAAAGTGCTCGTAACATGGCCGGCGAGGCTTTGCGCGTTATAGCACTTGCCAGACGTGGTGATGTGACCCTTGAAGAGTGTGACAAAGACCTGGTTTTTCTGGGCTTGATCGGCATGAGTGATCCGCCACGTGCCGAGGTCAGGCAGGCAGTTGCAACCTGTAAATCAGCCGGCATTCGACCGATTGTCATGACAGGTGACCATCCGGATACTGCGCGGGCGATTGCGCAGGAGCTCGATATTCTCGATAAGGGCGAAGTCATCACCGGGCCGGAACTGTCTGCTATGGACGAGCAGGCGCTCGCACGCAGAGTGACCGACATCGATGTTTATGCGCGCGTAGACCCGGCACACAAGCTGCGCATTATCGAGGCCTGGCAAAAGCACGGGAAGGTCGTAGCCATGACCGGAGACGGGGTCAATGATGCGCCGGCTCTCAAACGTGCTGATGTGGGCGTAGCCATGGGTATACGCGGCACCGATGTGAGTCGCGCGGCGGCTTCGATGATCCTGACGGACGATAACTTCGCGTCTATCGTGGGTGCGGTCGAGGAAGGCCGGGTAATTTTTGCCAATATCCGCAAATACCTTATGTACTTGCTGTCATCCAACATCGGCGAAATTGGCCTGATCGCCGGCGCCACCCTTGCGGGCTTGCCACTGCCTCTCACAGCCGTACAGATTCTTTACATCAACCTGGCCACAGATGGTTTTCCGGCGCTGGGCCTGAGCGTCGATCCGCCGGATGAAAATCTTATGACCCAGGTTCCACGCGCCCGCGAAGAAGGTGTATTTTCGCGCCCAACCTTGCTGCTCATGCTGATTGGCGGGTTCTGGTCCACGCTGGTGAATTTCAGCCTGTTCAAATGGGTATTGGAATCCGGTCGCGGATTGTCAGAAGCTATGACGATGACCTTCATATCACTGGTGCTCATCCAGTTTTTCAAGGCGTATAGTTTTCGTTCTGTTGCCGTCTCTGTTTTCAGAAGACCCTTTGCCAACAAGTGGCTTAATCTCGCTATCGTGTGGGAGCTGATATTGCTTAGCCTGATCGTGTATTTGCCGATACTGCACGAACCATTCGGCACCTTCGCGCTCTCGGTTCGTGACTGGGGCCTGGCCGGTGCTGTTGCGTTTACGGTGGTGCCTGTGCTCGAAATTGCGAAATACGCGCTGACCAAGAGCAGTTCAACGTGAGCGACCAGGCCGGGAGTTTGCTCAAGCACCACTTCGGCAGAAACAAAGGAAATAAAAACAAAGAGTTATGGTTTCAGGCAAACCGCCTGCCAGAGGTCTATACTTGCGTGGCAATGTCCGGCTAATTCCAGCCGGACATTTTATTGAAGGATCAAGAAATGAGAAAAATATTTATTGCAATGATGACGGGCCTTTTCATCCTGTCAGTTCAGGGGGTGTCGGCGGACAACCATGAGAAAGCCGCAGATAGCTACATTTATGCCACGTACTTTTACTGTGATGTGGCAGGCGAGAAGGCCGCTGATGAAGCATTTAAGAAGAGCAACGTGCCTACCTACAAGAAGGCCATGAGTGACGACCTGATTACCGGTTGGGGCTACCTCAAGCATCATACGGGCGGCAAGTGGCGCCGTATTACCTATCATATGGGCACCAGCGTCAGTGGTGTTATCGCCGCCAGTGAAAAGATGGGGGCAATGATGGATGCTTCCGCGCCAGGTGACGCGGCGTTTGCCAAGGCATGCCGGCAGCATGACGATTACATCTGGAAGTCGTTGAGCGGTAACCTGTCAGCCGAGCGTGGCAAAGTCGGCATGTCCGTTTATATGAAATGTGATATGAGCAAGGAAGAGCGTGCCGATGAAATCGTCGCCAAGAATTTTGCGCCTATTTACGATGCACATCTTGGCGAAGGCAAGCTGACTTCCTGGGGCTGGTCATCGCACATCGTGGGCGGTTCCTGGCGGCGCCTGTTGACGATGACGGCTGCCGATATCGATACACTTATCGAAATGCGTGGCAGCATACTCACGGCGGCACCGGATATGCCCGAGGGTGAAGAGTTCGTTAAGATCTGCGGATCCCACCATGATTACATCTGGAACATCGATATGGAGGGCCGCAAGTAAAGGGTATCGATGGTTCGCGGAAAAACCCCGCTTCGGCGGGGTTTTTTTGAGTCTGAACTTAACCCGGCCAAGCCGCCGCGCCAACAATGGTTGTGGCGGCGGTGCAATATGTGGCCGGGTGATGCATGAGTGGCGCGCGGCCTGACCGCATATGGTCTACGCTTGAGAAGTCAAACAACAAGACAGTGAGGGTAATAGTATGGCCAATCGGGATACTTGCTGCACTCTGGTGCCTTATTTCAAAATCCATGATGGCAAAGTCGACGAGTTCAAATCGTTGTGCGAAAAGTTTGTTTCGGCAACCAAAACTGAGCCGAAATGCATGTTTTATGGTTTTACTTTTAATGGGTCAGAAGCGCATTGCCGCGAGGGTTACGAAGATGCCGAAGGCATCCTGGCCCACCTGGACAACGTCGGCACGATGCTCGACGAAGCACTGAAAATCACGGATTTGTATCGCATCGAGGCGCATGGTCCGGCCAGTGAGCTGGCGAAGCTCAGGGAGCCGCTCAAAGACCTGAATGTGGCGTTTTACAACCTCGAATACGGCTTTCGCAGGTAAACGGAAACAAAACTGCTGATTTGGAGTCAACGCCTTGGAGTCTGGCGCGTTATTATGTTTATCCGGCAGGGTCCAGGGAGAGACAAAACATGCAACAAATCAAAGTGTTAACGATGTTGGTTGTGGCTGTCGGGGTCACCACCAGCGCCGGTGCCAGGGACAGCGGCGAACATTTTCACGCTGCCGATACCGGTCGCCTCGAAGAGTTGGCGAATATGACTCCCGATCAGCGTGAGGCGGCCCGCAAGGAAGCCCGGGAACGCAGGGCAAACATGAGCGATGAAGAGCGTGCAGCGGCGCGGCAAGCGCGCAAGCAACGGCGGCAGGAAGCGCGGGCAGCATGGTCAGCCATGTCCGAATCGGAGCGCCAGGCACAGCGTGAAAAGCGCAGGCTGCTTCGGGAAAAACTGCGTTTTGAGGAACGGGAGCGCCGGGCTTCCATGACCGATGCGGAGCGCGACGTCGAGCGTGCCCAACGCCGGGCGCTGCACCAGGAGCGTCGCACCGCCAAGCGCGAGCGCATGGCTGCGATGAGCGATGAAGAGCGTGCAGCGGTCAGAGCGAGGCGGCAGGCGCACAAGGCGGAGCGTCACGCGATTCGCAAGGAGCGCTGGGCAAAAATGTCAGAAGAGGAACGCGAGGCTGCCAGGGCCCGACGCGCTGCACACAAAGCCGAAAGGCAGGCACGCAGACAGGAGCGCTGGGCGAGTATGAGCGAAGAGGAACGCCAGACCGCCAAAGAGCGCATGAATAAGCGCCGTGCAAAGCGCCATCTGCGCAGACAGCAAGACTAGTCCCGGACCATCAGCTACAAATGCAACAGACCCCGCTGCGGCGGGGTCTTGCATTGCTGGCAGTACATAAATCTATCCTGCCATGGGGGTAAACCTGTTCGATTAGACATCGGGTGATCGAGACTTGCCGATAGATTTCATC
The DNA here is from genome assembly GCA_041565075.1 of Gammaproteobacteria bacterium. Classification (GTDB taxonomy): domain Bacteria; phylum Pseudomonadota; class Gammaproteobacteria; order Steroidobacterales; family JABDLF01; genus JABDLF01. The sequence goes on along the minus strand of JBFGOQ010000034.1, from coordinate 7,179 downwards.
CGGATAAGATGTTCATGCAACAATGATGTTGTCATGCATGTAATCTGCTCAGTCTCTTGATCCCGTTCTGGCTCAAGCTTGCCTACACGCTGTTCGTGGCAATTCTCTTGCCCATCTATTTCGTCAGGTACGGGCCACGCAACTTTCTGTGGTTTTCCGATATTGCATTGATTGCGGGGGTACCCGCTCTATGGCTGGAGAGCAGCCTCATCGCCAGCATGATGTTAATCGGAGTACTGATTCCCGAGATCATCTGGAATGTCAGTTATTTTTCCGGCCTGTTATTCAAAAAGCCGGTCACGCGCCTTGCTGCCTACATGTTCGACCAATCCATATCGCGGCCCATGCGAGCGCTGTCGCTGTTTCATCTCCTGCTGCCACCCCTTTTCATCTGGTTGGTCTGGCTGCTCGGTTACGATTCGCGAGCGCTTGTTGCACAGACGGTGCTGGCCTGGGTGGTATTGCCACTTACCTACCTGTTAACCGATGCAAAAACCAATATCAACTGGGTCTATGGCCCCGCGGCGCGGCCGCAACACTTGTTGCCACCGCTGGTTTACCTGGGCCTGCTCATGCTCGTGTTTCCTCTGCTGATATTCCTGCCCACCCATCTCCTGGTCCTGGCGCTGGCGCGCTAGACGCGCTTTGTCACATGGCAGCGGTGGGATCGGGGTCACGGAAAAGCAGCGCAGGGTCTGAGACATTTGGCAAAGCCATCGATTGAACGCTCGGGATTATGGAAAAACCTACTGAAATCATTACCCTAAACGAGACTGGTGGGCTCGGCAAATACCAGGTCGTCGGCGCAATGCTGGCCGTCGGAGTGGCGTTCACCGCCGCCGTACTGGTAATGCTCGGGCATTTCACACGCCCCGATCAGCGGGTGGTGGCGAGCGACAGCCCGAGCGCTTCCGGCAACCCATTCGCCGGAATGACCGATCACATTGAGCAGGCCGAGTTGGCCGAACCAGAGCTTGAGGCCTGCCAGGTAATGTCCGCGGCTATCAACGATATCAATGCGCGCATGAGCGAGGGGGTCACAGAGGATCAAGCGCGCTACTTCCGATCCCGTCGTAACAAGCTATACCTGATGATGCGTGAGCGCTGCGGCATCTGAAGGCGATGGTCGGCCGCTGCGGCGTCACCGGAAAACGAAAATAGCAAAAAAACTCTCCGATAAGTTAAGGAATCTGATCCGATTATCTATACTGTAAGTCCTGTAAAAGGGGGCTTGCAGTTGCGTTACACGTTTTCCGAAATGCGCAGGCGGCGCGTATTCAGAGCGGCCGCTATCTATTTCGCGGTGGCCTGGGGCCTCACCGAGATCATGGGGTTCCTGGTGCCAGCCCTGCGTTTCCCACCCTGGGTACTCACGATCGTAGCGATAATCTTCGTGCTGGGTTTTCCCGTGGCGATGTTTCTCTCGTGGGTGTTCGAAATTGACGAAAACGGTATCCGCAAGACTGAACCCACGAGCCACAAGGGCGAATTCACAATCGTTGCTTCGGGCCTGTTTCTGGTTGCAGCAACTGCGGGGCTTTTCTATTTGATTTACCCGGAGGGTATTGACCAGCCCGCTGAACTGGAGTTGGTTGCCTATGATCCGCCGCCAAACTCGGTGGCCATATTGCCATTTCGCAATCTCGGTGGCGTGCAGGAAGATTCTTATTTCAGTGACGGCCTCGCCGAGGAACTACTTAACACGCTTGCTTCTTACGAGGGCCTGCTGGTAAAGGCCCGGACGTCTTCTTTTGCATTCCGTGGACAGGATTTCGATGTGCGATTCATAGGCCGACGCCTCAACGTCAGCCGCATTGTCGAAGGCAGCGTGCAACGCAGTGGACAGCAATTAAGGATTCGGGTTCAGCTGATTGACGCGGTTGACGGCCACGGCATCTGGTCCGATACCTATGAGCGCACCATGCAAGACATTTTCGATGTACAGGAAGAAATTTCCCGTGCTATAGCACAGGCGCTCCAGCTTAAGGTGGCAGCAAGCAACGGCCGCTCACCGACGCGACTGAATCCCGCGGACGTTAAGGCTTATGATCTTTATCTCCAGGGCCGCCATCTGTGGCATCAGCGGACCGCCAGGTCGATTCAGGCGGCCATCGACCTGTTCGAACAGGCAATAGAAGCTGATCCGTCTTACGTTCTCGCATACACAGGGCTCGCGGATGCGTACAATTTGCTGACAGCTTACGGTTCGCTGTCGGGTCCGGCCGCTGCCCGCCTGATGCGGGACCCGGTGGAACGTGCAATGTCGCTTGATAGCGAGCAGGCGGAGGTATTCACGAGCCTGGGCGCCATGCAGGAAAACCTGGGCGAACTTGAAGCAGCTGAGGCAGCATACAGGACTGCCATAAAACTCAATGGCAACTACTCACTTGCCTACATGTGGCTTGGCAATGTGCTTGTCAACCAGAGCCGCATACAAGATGCTGAGGCAGCCTTCATGTCGGCGCTGGCGCTGGATCCCTTGAACGTTGCTGTAAATCTGAACGTCGCGCGCGCCAATATTTTCCAGGGTCGTTACGATCGGGCAATGACTTTCGTCAGCAGCGCTGAAGAAATTCATCCCGACAGCGCTCTGATTCACCAGGTCAAGTCCGACTGGATGAGAGAATATGGATTGCTGGACCAGGCAGTCTTGTCTGCTACCCGGGCACAGGAGCTTGATCCGAAGGGCGTCCAGGTCATCGCATCACTGGCCACAGCGCATATGGATCTTGGTAACTTCGACGAAGCCAAGAGATGGATCGAAAGCGCTATCGCGCTGGGTCCGGGAAACTGGCAGGTCGTCTGGGCAGTCTGCGACTATCATTTTCTGCGTGGCGAATATGCCGCGCTGGATAATTATGTCACCGCTCGACTTAACCTGTTGACCAGTAGTTCGGAGGGCTCGGCGAGTCGCGATATCAGAATCCTTTACTTCTGGGCCGGGCTTGCGCGCTTGCTTACCGGTGACACAGAGGCAGCCGCCGGGTTTCTCGACAAGGCGTTTGCCGCCGACATGCAGTTCAAACTCGATCTGGATGACGAGCTTTATTTCCTCGGCTTGCGGGCACTCGCGCACCACAGCCTCGGCCACCAGGAGATAGCAGCCCGCCATGTGGAAGACAGCCTGCTGCTGGCAGACGATGTGCTTGCGCTGGGCTGGTCAACACCTTACGTCATGATCAGGCGTGCAGGGCTGGAATTGCTCGCTGGCCGGAAACAGACTGCATTGGACCAGCTGGCGGCAGCAGCAGAGTCTGGCTTCAAGAACTACCAGAGTCTGCAACGCGACCCTACGTGGACGAGCGTGGCTGGTGACCCGCGATTTGTTAAGGCGCTTGAAATCATGCGGGCAGAAACAGAGCAAATGCGTGCGCTGGTGCCTGCCAAGGACGAGCAAAGGCGAGGCTATACCGGCGGAATGTAGAGGGTGGTGCCTTTGAATATTTTCTTGCGATTTTTATCCAGCTCGTTTATCGCACATCGAAGCTGAAACCGACGCCAGTTATCGCCGCGATCAGAAAAAGCAACAAACACCTGGTGCTCCGGCGGGTAGAACTTAACAAGGTACTCTTCAAGCGGCTTGAACCGGCCTTCTGGTGACGGTACTTCTGGAATCGTCAGGTTGGTTCCGAATTGCCCGATTTGCAGGATAATCGCATGAATATGCGGGTTCAGCGGATGACCATCCCTGATCATGTGCTGCACTTCAAATACCTGCAGTCCGTCTCCATAGTCGATTTCAAAGTCCGTACTCAGGGTGTCCAGCGAAGAAATTCCCGGCAACACGACATAGTCAAGTGACTGTGCGCGGCAGCGGCGAATCAATTCCTTGTTTATGTCATCGAAAAACAGGGGGTGGCCATAGATTACATTGGCCACACCAGGGCCCTTCGCAACTTCTGCCATAATTTTGTCGATAATCCGGACGTACACCGTACCTTGTTTTTCGCCGGTCCAGTACTCATCCGCGTTGTTGACCACGTCATCGCACAATTTTGCCAATTCGTCATGTACCGAGGTCAAGTGAAAAACCTTTCGGCAGGCACGCAGGGCCTGTTCGGCTTCACGCGAAAGCTGCCGCATGCCGGTGATGCCCGTGCCGATCATGTACAAATCAGCGAGTTTTCCCTGGGTCATATCTGTCCACACAGCCTGATGCAGCGGTCGGCCTGACCGCAATTCAAAGCCTGCCCGTTATCCCGATAACGGGGTTTTGGCGTCAGTTGTCCTTAATATCCGTCGGCGGATTCTCATCAGGAGGACTCTTGATGTCCGTAGGAGGAGCATCTTCTTCCGGTGGCTCCTTGATATCGGGCGACGGATCTTTGGGTGTTGGTTCTTTGATGTCCGGCGAAGGATTCTTGATATCCGTCGGTGGCGCGTTGGCGTATTTTGGTCTTTCTGGAATTTGTTCTTGCATCCTTGTGTCTCCTTGGTAAGCGACCGCAGTTTAGTATAGACAATTTAACCGCTTCCTGGGGCGTCTTTTGTCGGATTGAATCACTGGCTAAGCAATGGCTCTGGCCGCCTGTTACTCGCGACCCGGATACGCAACAACTGTTGCTTTAATCGAGATTGTTTTTTTGCTGTTCATGATAGCGCTCGATCATGTCTACCAGTGCCACGAAACCAGGTCGATCCTTGATTGGCTCAAGCGCCGGGTAGTCAGCGAGCCGCCACAGTCCTTCCACGGTGCGGCTGCGGAAACCTTCATCGTAAGCCTTTTTGAAATGCGCCATCGCCAGGTCAGGCTGGTCGCGCAGAATCGCAATCTCGACGTCAGCCAGCTGGTAACCCTCAGGCCCAAACCGTGAACTGTACTGTAAATGCTCTTCGATCCCTTCAAAAATCTGCTCCCTGCGCGCTGAGTTGCCGAGACCCGTATGTGCAACCGCCATGAGTCTCGCGAATTGCAGGTTGTTGGAATTGATCCGGGGCTTGTCCGCAGCAAGCTGTGGGTCCACGGCCTCCAGCGCAGCAAGTGCTTCGTCATAATCCCCGACAATTACGTTAGCGATGCCACGAAACGCGTTCTGGAAACCGTCTTCCAGGCCTTCGACAGTCCGTAGTTTCTCCAGCAGATATTCGGCACCGCGCTGGTCGCCATTGACATAACAAATGATGGCAAACTCGGAGATCATCGCCAGGGCATGGTCGGGCAGATCCTGCTTATACTGTGCCAGGGTCTCGCGCGCACCGGCCACATCGTCCATTTCAAGCTGGATCGCGGTCTTGTAATGCCGGTAGTCGCCCTTGTCTGGCTCCAGGGCAATCGCCTGGTCAATGTAAGGGATGGCCTCAGCAGGCCGCGGCATCGGGCCCAGCGCGATGACCCCAGCCAGCGAGGCGTAATTGGTCGAGAACTCTGGAGTAAGCTCGATACTGCGCTCGAAAAAGGCCCTGGCTTCGTCGAAATTGCCACGCGTAATCAGCAGCTGGCCGAAATTGCTGCGGGCGACGCGGTGCAACGGATCAAGTTCGGTCGACTTTTTCAGTTTCGCATAGGCGAGATCGAATTCGCCGCGCCAGCGATGCAGCAAACCATACCAATGCAGAGCCTCTGCATAGCCGGGGTTGAGCTCCAGTGAACGTGCGAAGGCAGTCTCTGCCTGGTCATAACGCTTGACCTCCAGGTGCACCAGGCCCAGGGCGGCATGGGCCTCGGCGGAATCGGGGTCGATGACCAGCGCGCGCTCCACAGCAGCTATGGCCTTGGCTTCGGCTTCCTCGAGGGTGCCCAGGCGATGGTTGATATGCTGCAGCATGTAACTTTCTGAGAGGCCCACCAGGGCAGGTGCATAATCCGGGTCGGCCTGCAGCGCCTGCTTGAACAGAGTTTCCGCGCGCACGACCGTCTCCTTGCGTCGCTGGTGCAGCCCATCGCGGCCCTGCAGATAAAAGGCATAGGCGGTCGGATTGGTGATGCGTTCGGCCGGGGTAGCCGCCATCTGCTCGCCGAACAGTTTGCCCTTGAGAGCAATCACGACCGCCTGGGCAATTTCGTCCTGCACCTTGAAGATATCGTCCAGCTCATGATCGAAAGTATCAGACCACAGATGGAAGCCATCGCTGGTGCTGACGAGCTGGGCAGTGACTCGCACGCGGTCGTTTGACTTGCGCACGCTGCCTTCCAGCACGTTGGCCACACCGAGCTGTTCACCGATGGTACGCAGGTCCTGGTTTTTGTCCTTGTAAAAGAACGACGAGGTACGTCCGGCGACCTTAAGGCCCGGTACTTTAGCCAGCGCGTTCAGGAGCTCTTCAGAAATGCCATCCGAGAAATAATCATTCGACCGGTCGTCGCTCATGTTGACGAACGGCAGCACCGCGATGGAGGGCTCGGCCGCGATAGCTTCAGGCAGCGCGGACCCCGTTGTGAAATAGTGCCAGCCAAAATAGCTGGCCAGAACAGCGAGCACTCCAATCAGGACAAAATCGACGGTGCGGCTCACTTTTCCAGGCGCCGGGTCCGTGCGCCGTACTTTGCTTTCGCGCTGCAATCCCTTGCTGGACAAGTCGAAAGCCCAGGACAGGACCGCTACGACGGGCAGACCGAGTACCAGGCCAATAATGACAAAGCGCAGCGTCCAGTTGGGCAGGTCGAAGGCGGGCAGGACAATTTCTGCCGCCTGCATGATCAGCCAGGCGACCACCACGTAGACTGCAATGCCGCGAAAAACCTTGCGCTGAAGGAGTTCCTGGAAGAATGAATTCTGCATTGTTATTTGGGCTCCGCCCTTCGCCAGTGCCAGGATCCTTAATCAGAATAACTGATGATAACAGCCCTCAGGCGGGCGGCTTCACCAGAAATTGCCCGTATCTTTGGCTGACCCGCGGCGACGGCAGTAGTTCCCGACCGCTGCGGGGTCGTAGACAAATGCGCGTGTTAATCTGTGTCTGGCGCTTATCCCGCTAAAAGAGACTGAAGGGCGCGCGATAACGCGCGTCCATTCAGGCAGACAGCCGCACTCGCAGCCAAATGGCTGCGAGTGCGGGCAGCTGCTAATGATCTACGCGCAGCGGGGGATCGAGTACAGAATCGTTTACAGGATCGTCGCCGCCACAATTGGGTGCAAATACGCCATATTTATAGTCGCCCAACATCGTATCTACCCTAATTCGAATCGGCGAAGTCTCTTGCTTCAATCCATGAGAGGTATATGGCCTACCGACGAAAGG
>JBFGOQ010000033.1:0-24928 GCA_041565075.1 Gammaproteobacteria bacterium | reverse complement strand
GGCTGGACCGATTATGTCCCCCACAGCCAGGGTGATGAACAAAACGATTACCAATGCTTCGTCAGTGAAATCCTCAGCGAAGAAAAACGGGAAGTGGCCTTCGATGAAGATGATGAGGGGGTGATTGGAGATTTTCTGGAAGGTTTGCGCAAGACTCTCGCTACACGCAAAATCCAGCTGTCGGACCGTGATGGGAATGAAGGGAAGGGAGACCCGCGCCTGCCGTTTCTGCTGGTCGGTATTTTCATGGTACGCGGTGTCGGTAGCTTCTTATCCAGTTACTGTATGAACTGGGTTGGCCGTAACGTCATCAAGTCGCTGCGCAGGGAGATGTTCACGAGGTTTCTCGATCTGCCCGCGTCGTTTTATGACCGCAGTTCCAGCGGCGTCCTGTTATCCAAGCTGACGTTCAACATCGAACGCGTGGCCGAAGCGACCACGCGGTCGGTCACTGTACTGGTGCGCGATACCCTCACTATTATCGGGCTGTTGGCCTGGATGTTTTACTTAGAGCCCATTTTATCTCTGATGGTGGTTGTGCTGGGGCCCCTCATAGGCAGCCTGGTGAAATGGGTCAGCAATCGGTTTCGCCGCTACAGTTCGCGGATTCAGGATTCGATGGGCGACGTCACCCGGTTCGCGGAGGAAGTCCTGAAGGGTCATCAGATAATAAAAATTTTTGGCGGCCAGGACTACGAAAAGGCCCGCTTCGAGGAAGTCAATGAGCAAAATCGGCGGCTGCACAATCGTTTCGTGTTTGTGCACTCGGCCAGCCTGCCTGTCATCCAGCTGATTGCAGGCCTTGGTATCGCTGCCGTTATTTTTGTTGCCTATGGTGGCGCGTTTATAGAGCCATTGAGCGCCGGTGAATTTGTCTCTTTTCTTGGTGCCATGCTGCTGATGATGGCGCCGCTGAAACGGCTTACCGATGTTAATGCGCCGATACAACAAGGCATTGCTGCAGGCCACAGCATTTTTGAACTGGTTGACGAGGCCGCCGAGCGCGATACGGGTACGGAGCGCCTGGATGCCGCACGCGGAGACCTGGTTTTCGACAACGTGAGCTTTGCTTACGAACGTAACAAGGGACCGGTGCTGCGCGCCGTTGACCTGACTGTTTCCGCGGGTGAGACGGTGGCCATCGTTGGCAGTTCCGGCAGTGGCAAATCAACACTGGTTGGCATGCTGCCGCGATTCTATGACGCCAGCGAAGGGCGAATCCTCCTCGATGGTCGCGACATACGTGACTACCGATTGGCTGATTTGCGACGGCAGATTGCCCTGGTCAGCCAGGATGTCACGCTGTTCAATGACACCATACGAGCAAACATTGCGTATGGATCAGGACTCGCCGATGACCTTGAGGCTGTAAGGCAGGCCGCTGACGCCGCACATGTAACGGAATTTCTCGAAGACCTTCCCGCGGGGCTTGAGAGCACTGTTGGTGATCGCGGGGTACTGTTATCGGGTGGCCAGCGTCAGCGCATTGCGATTGCCCGGGCGCTGCTCAAGAATGCACCGATCCTGATACTTGATGAAGCGACCTCGGCACTGGATTCCGAATCGGAGCGCCATATCCAGAATGCGCTCGAGGCGCTGATGAAAAACCGAACCACGCTGGTGATCGCTCATCGGCTGTCCACCATCGAGCAGGCCAATCGCATTATAGTGCTTGAAGGTGGCCGGGTCGTGGAGACGGGCGATCATCAAAGTCTGCTGGCGCAAGAGGGTCGCTATGCTGCTCTGCATCGGCTGCAATTCGAAGAAGGCGCTTAAACCCGAGGCGCGATGTTGGACATGCTGGCGCAGAAGATCTGGTACGAGTCGAACTGGCTGCCGCGCTTGCTGGCACCGCTGGCCTGGCTGTATCGTGCGCTGCTCGCGACACGCTCCTGGTTATATCGCAAAGGGTTGATGCGGGTGCGCCGGCTGGCGGTTCCGGTAATTATCATCGGCAACATCACAGTGGGCGGGACCGGCAAGACACCGCTGGCAATCTGGTTGAGCCAGCGACTCAGACGCGAGGGATATGTTCCCGGAATCCTCTCGCGCGGCTACAAGGGTGCGAGTGGCGATTGGCCCGTGATGGCTATGCTGCATAGTGATCCGGCGATCGTCGGCGATGAAGCCCTGGTGCTGGTCCGTCGTTCGGGTTGTCGCGTGGCGGTAGGTCCGGACAGGGCTGCTGCTGCCGCATTGCTGCTCAAAGAAGGTGTCAACTTGATCATCAGCGATGATGGCTTGCAACACATGAAGCTCGCCAGGGATTTTGAGATTCTGGTGATCGATGGTGAGCGACGCTTTGGCAATGGCCGCTGCCTGCCCGCCGGACCCCTGCGCGAGCCTGTTGCAAGAATGGCAAAAGTCGATGTAATCGTGCAAAACGGTGGCACAGCCATGCTGAAAAGCAGCTTGGGCACGTCCGTTATAGGGATGAGCCTACGCCAACTGGTGGCGGTACCGCTGACAGGCGGGGAGACCCGCAGACTCTCTGATTTTCGAGGCGGGCCGGTGCACGCGCTGGCCGGCATCGGTAATCCGGAAAGATTCTTCAGGCAATTGGAGAATCTTGATATCGAGATCATCCGGCACCCTTTTCCGGACCACGCGCCGCTGGGCATGGACGACATCCTGTTTATGGATAATTATCCTGTGTTGATGACCGAGAAGGATGCCGTCAAGTGCACTGCCTTTGCCGACCAGCGGCATTTTTATGTGCCAGTGACCGCAGAACTGAGAGAAAGCGATGCGCAGCTTATGATGGACCGACTGAATGCCGTGCTGACGCGCAAAACCGCGAAAGCCACCAATGTCTCGGGAGCGCAAACTTGAACAGGAAACTCCTGGAAATTCTGGCTTGCCCCGAGTGCAAGGCGCCGCTTGATTATTTTCCGGAACCCGCGCGACTGGTGTGCCGTGCCGAGCGAATCGCCTATCCGGTGCGCGACGGTATCCCGGTGTTGTTGCAAGATGAAGGCGAGTCGCTTTCCAGCGAGCAACTGGAGGGCCTGGAAAAAGCGCGCAAAGAGTCGGGCCTTTGAAATTCAAGATCGTGATTCCGGCCCGATATGCCTCGACCCGGTTGCCCGGCAAGCCCTTGCTTGATCTCGCCGGCCAACCCATGATCAGGCACGTTTGGGAGCGTGCCCGCGCCAGCGGCGCAGACGAAATTATCATTGCCACCGATGATGAGCGTATCGTTACAGCCTGCCAGGCGTTTGGTGCCCGGGCGCATATGACAGATGCCGGGCATGCTTCGGGCACCGACAGAATTGCACAATTAGCCGGTGAATTGGGGTGGTCGGACGCAACCATAGTCGTAAATCTTCAGGGCGACGAACCCCTGATGCCGCCTGCCAATCTGCACCAGGTTGCCGAGCTGCTGCAGCTCAATCCCGAGGCCGGTGTGGCAACCCTGTGCACGCCCATAGCTGACGACAGAGAGTTTTTCGATAACGGCGTCGTCAAGGTCGTGCATGACGCGCGGGGCAGGGCGCTTTACTTCAGCCGCGCGCCAATACCGCTGGTGCGCGAATCCCATGCAGCACGGCCTGAGAGCGCGCTCAGACATCTGGGCTTGTATGCCTATCGCGTTGCAGCGCTAAGGGAAATCGCCTCTGCGCCACCTTGCGCGCTCGAAAAACTGGAGCACCTCGAGCAACTGCGGGCCTTATGGCTGGGTATCACCATCCAGGTGGACGTCGCCACGGCCAGACCCGGGCATGGCGTGGACAACGCCGCGGACGCGGCAGTGGTGGCCGCGATCCTGCAAGACAAGGGGCGCGCGCCTGATTTCTAGGCAAGTTCGCGCGCTGTGGCGAGCCAGCCGCTCACGCGTGGGTCCAGTATCCCTTCGCCGCCGAGCCAGGCACTGACTTCGACGATGCGCGGAACCAGGCGACTGGCTTCGCCCTGGGCATTGGCCTGAATCACGGTTTCCTCGGCCAGCGCCTGCAACACGACTACGGGACCCTCCGGAAGGATTTCAATGACCTGGTAAGGATCACCATGCAGTTCCACCTGCTGCCCTATGAGTGACCTGAGTTGATTTAATAATTGGCGCGCCTCGTCCATGAGCTGATCATCGGATAAACTTGCAGGCGACGCAATTTCATCGGAGGCCCGAGCACAAATGACACGCATTCTTTTCGTATGCATGGGCAATATCTGCCGCTCCCCGAGCGCAGAAGGTGTCTTCAGAAAAATGCTATCCGAGCTGGCACCGGAACTGTCGGTGGATGTTGATTCGGCGGGCACGCATGCTTACCACGTGGGCGAGCCACCCGATGCGCGCGCGCAGGCAGCGGCTTTGCGGCGTGGCGTCGACCTGTCAGTCATTCGCGCACGCCGGGTCACGGCCGAAGATTTCCAGGCCTACGACCTGGTGTTGGCAATGGATCGATCCAATCGCGCGGCACTCAAGGAATTGTGCCCACCCGAATTGGAACATCGCGTACAACTGTTGCTTGATTTCCTTGATGATCCGGAGCGCAAAGACGTGCCCGACCCGTATTACGGGGGCAGCGCGGGCTTTGAGCATGTCCTGGACCTCGTCGAAGACGCCTCACGTTCATTGATCGAGACCCTGCGGGAGCGCACGCAGGCCTGACTCGGGCAGCCTCAGTCGTCCCGGCCGGGTCCCCTGCGAACATCCGACGTTGCCGAAGACCACACGGTGTAGGATTCGCCTGAAGTTCGCGAAGCACCAGCCGGTCCTTCAACCACCGGTGGTACAGCGTGCTTGATTTCAGCATCCGGAGTTTTTGCTGGCGGTGCTCGATCTGCCGATTGAGCAACCGTCTCCGGCGCTTTCGCACCGGCCCGTGCCTGCTCGCCTGGCTGCGTACGGGACTCCGCCTCGGATTTCGCACGTGGCGTCGTGGTCTTTTCCTTGGCCTGCCGGTCGGCATTCTCGGTGCGTGAATCTGTACTGCGCTGATGCGCCCCGGGCCCGCGGCGACGCCGGCCGCCGCGCCGACCTCTGCTACGGCCACGCTTGGCACCGCTGCTTTTACCGGCCGCTGTCTTGTCGTCACTTTGCGTGGCATTGGTGGACTTGCGTGGCGGCGCAGCTTTTTTCTCGGCAGCTTTTTTCCGCGGCTTGCGCTTGGCCGGCCTCGGCTTACCTCGGCTGCGCGTACGATCGGCACTCTTGGCAGGCTGCGCCTTCCTTGCTGTTTTCTTGGTCGCGGGCCTGGACTTAGGCGTAGCCGGTTCACTGTCGCCGAACAGCCAGGCCATAAAACGCTTGATTACACCAGGCTGGGTTGTGGTCTTTTTCGCTACCGCTGATTTGGGCGCCGGTGACTGGGGAACAATGCCAGTAACGGCCGGACCTGTTGGAGCCGCGCCATCCTTGCGCTGCGCATACGGCAAATCGGTGTCGTCTTCTTCGCGCTCGGCCAGGCGGTAACTCACGGCCGAGTTCTCCGGCAATTCAGTCTCATCTTCCCGTACACGTCTAATGCGGTGATTGGGTGTTTCCAGATCTGGGTTGGGCACCAACACGATGCTCACATCGTGGCGCTGCTCGATCGTCGTAACCCACTCGCGCTTTTCATTAAGCAGGTAAGTGCTGACATCAACCGGCAGTTGCGCGACCACCCGTGCGGTACCGTCCTTGCGGGCCTCTTCGCCAATGATCCGCAGGATTGCGAGCGCCATAGACTCGACGTCGCGAATAGAGCCCTGGCCACCACAGCGCGGGCACACCACATTGGTCGATTCGCCCAGCGAGGGACGCAAGCGCTGGCGCGACATTTCCAGTAAACCAAATCGCGAAATGCGTCCGATCTGAATGCGCGCCCGATCCGCCTGCACCGCATCGCGAAGACGGTTCTCGACTTCGCGCTGATTACGGTTTGAACTCATGTCGATGAAGTCTATGACCACCAACCCGCCAATATCCCGCAGGCGAAACTGGCGGGCAATTTCGGTTGCGGCTTCCAGGTTAGTATTAAGTGCGGTCTCCTCGATATCCTGACCCTTGGTGGCACGCGCGGAATTTATATCGATTGAAACCAGCGCTTCCGTATGGTCGATAACCACGCTGCCGCCCGACGGCAGACGCACATCACGCGCGAAGGCTGATTCAATCTGGCTTTCGATCTGGAAGCGCGTAAAAAGTGGAATATCGTCCTGATAATGCTTGAGGCGTTGCGCATTGTGCGGCATCACGCGGCTGATGAAATCGTGGGCTTCCCTGTAAATATCCTCACCGTCGATGAGAATCTCGCCCACGTCGTTGCTCAGATTGTCGCGTAAGGCGCGAATGATCGCGTTGCTCTCCTGATAAATCAGAAACGGTCCCGGTCTTTCTTCCGAGGCTTTCTCAATCGCGTGCCAGACGTTGAGCAGGTAATCGAGGTCCCATTGCAGCTCGTCGCGGTTGCGGCCAACACCTGCCGTGCGCACGATGATCCCGGCGCCGTCAGGGATTGCCAGGTCACGCAGGATGTCACGAAGTTCTGCCCGGTCGTCACCTTCGATTCGGCGCGACACGCCGCCGGCCCGCGGATTGTTGGGCATCAGTACCAGAAAGCGGCCAGCCAGACTAATGAAAGTGGTGAGCGCCGCACCCTTGGTGCCGCGTTCTTCCTTGTCTACCTGTACGACAACTTCCTGGCCTTCACGCAGTACTTCCTTGATGTGGATCTTGCTGCCCGCCTGTGGCTCGCTGCGAAAATAGCTGCGCGAGACTTCTTTGAGGGGCAAGAAGCCGTGGCGCTCAGCGCCGAAATCCACGAAGGCGGCCTCGAGGCTTGGCTCGACGCGCGTAATCCGGCCTTTGTATATGTTGGATTTCTTCTGCTGCCGGGAAGGAAGTTCGATATCGAGGTCGATAAGGTTCTGGCCATCGACCAAGGCCACACGCAACTCTTCTTCCTGAGTTGCGTTTATAAGCATTCTTTTCATGAGCCCCTGCTACTAAATATTTCGGGGCCGTCCGCGCATTCACGCTGACCGGTGTTCTCCCACGCGTTCTGGCGGCGCCGGATATGGTGGAGAAGACGCGCCATCGGGAGAGCAAAGCTTGTGTCTGGCCTATGGCTGCCGAGGCAGCCTGACCCGTGATTCTGCGACAACCGTTAGCGGGGCGCTTGAGCTTCCACCCGCTGCGGACGGCCGGTTAATGACCCCGGTCTTTCGGGGACGACTTCAAAAAATGGCGGCACCCCGAGAGGTGTCGCCCTGATCCTGTTCCGGTTTTTCGCCGTATAACCAGTAAACTCAACGCGGCGAATAACCGTCCGGTACTATAGCAACCCTCGCGGTTGGCATCAATGACGCTAAGTCCCTGAGCTTATGCATGATTTCTCAAATTTATTGTGACTAAAGTCCGCTACCATGAAGTCAGCGCTGACGAAGCCGGTCAGCGAGTGGACAATTTTCTGCTCGGGCAATTCAAGGGCGTGCCGCGCAGCCACGTTTACCGCGTCCTGCGCAAGGGCCAGGTGCGGGTCAATAAGGGCCGGGTCAAGCCAGACTATCGCTTGCAAAGCGGCGACCAGGTGCGTATCCCGCCCATAAAAATGCCCGCTGCGACGGTGCCGCAAACCTCGAAAAATACCGGCAGGAAAATTCTCGAAGCGATTATCTTCGAAGATGATGCGCTGCTGGCGGTGGACAAGCCGGCCGGTCAAGCCGTACACGGCGGCAGCGGTATTTCAGCGGGCCTGATCGAGAACCTGCGCGCCGCGCGCCCGGGACACGCTTATCTCGAGCTGGTTCATCGCCTGGATCGGTCCACGAGCGGTTGCCTGCTGGTCGCCAAAAAGCGCTCCAGTCTGCGTGCCTTGCACCGGCAAATGCGCGACAACGAAGTAGAAAAACGTTACCTCGCATTGGTCAAGGGACGTTGGGAACTGGGCAGCCGCATGATCGATGCGCCGCTGCAAGTGCGCCACAGGTCCGGCGGCGAGCGCGTGGTCAAAGTAGACCCGGGTGGCAAGGAAGCACGTACTTTGTTCCGACCCGTCGAGTTTTACACCGAGGCCACGTCGCTGGAGGCAACTCTTGAAACGGGCCGCACCCACCAGATTCGTGTGCATGCGGCCTTCGCCGGTCATCCTGTAGCGGGTGACTCGCGTTATGGTGACGACGCGTTCAATCGATGGTGTCAACAACGCGGCCTGCAGCGCATGTTCCTGCACGCCAGCGCCCTCGGTTTTACCCATCCGGTCAGTGGCGATCCGGTCTTGATCAGCGCGCCCTTGCCGCCTGAACTTGCGCGGTTTCTCGATTCTCTGTCGCTGCCGCGCGGCCGGCACCGGCGGGGCAAGCGTGCCTGATGGACGCTTCAGAGCACCGGGTAGCCGAGCCGGATTAAGCGCTGGCTCAGCCAGATCATCGGCAAACCCAGCAAAGCAGTCGGGTCATCACTCCTGATTTGTGTGAACAGGGCAATGCCAAGGCCCTCGGCTTTGAAACTGCCCGCACAGTCGAAGGGTTTTTCTTTTGCCAGGTAGGCGTCGATTGCCGGTATATCCAGTTGCCTGAAACAGACTTCGGTCTGGTCAATATGCGCGAAGTTGTCCTGTCCACCGATCAGGTATACCGCGGTCTCAAAACAGACCCGCCGACCGGAACAGGCTTGCAGCTGGCTTCTTGCGCGTTGATGATCACCGGGTTTTCCAAGGATCTCGTCACCCAGCGTCGCGACCTGGTCGCTGCCAATTACACAGCTGTCGCCATGCTCCGCCGCAACATATTCGGCCTTCTCGCGGGCCAGCCGCGCAGCCAGATGGCGGCCGGATTCTCCGCGGCGGCGGCTTTCGTCGATATCGGGTGAGACGCGCGAGTAGGGCAGACCCAGCCGGTCCAGCAGTTGCCGGCGATAAGGTGAGGCGGATGCGAGTATCAGCGGTTTCACGGGGCGGCCAATCTCGGTTGCGGCGGATTGAGGCAGTATTACAGAACGGCCGGCTGATCGCCCGGGCCATGGCACACTTTGACAAGCAAAATGTCCCTATTTATCATTCGTCGGTTATGTCCGTCGCTCGCTTCAGGCAACGCATCGATCCCGGGCAGCTTGCCGGGCGCGAGGCAAGACTGGAAGGCGAACTGCCCGTGGCCAGTCTGCCGCGCATAGCGCGCCTGGTGACAGATGGGGGCAGCTCGCAAGTGCGGGCGCAGATGGAATTCTGGCGTGATAACAGCGGCGTCATTGTGATCGACGGCCGGGTCGAGGGCAGCGTCGTCTTGCAATGTCAGCGGTGCCTGGAACCGGTGAGCTGGCCGGTCAGTGGGGACTTCAGGCTTGCCATGCACGATGGCGAACGTGGTGTCTCAGTCCCGGAAGGATATGAATTGCTGGAACCGCTGGACGAGGGCATTGTGCCGGCGGAACTGGTCGAAGAAGAATTGTTACTGGCTCTGCCATTGGTGGCGAGCCATGCGGAATTGGCGGATTGCGGCCCATTGGCCGCGCAGGTCGGCGAACCGGGATCGGCGGAAAAAACGGCCGCAAGCTCGGCAAGTCCTTTTGCTGCGCTGGCTAAAATGAATTTGGAATGAGATTAAGCAGGAGAAATAATCATGGCTGTTCAGAAAAGCCGTAAGACGCCTTCGCGCCGGGGCATGAGGCGTTCGCACGACTCGTTGGATGCGCCTGCGTTGTCGGTTGATCCCGTTTCGGGAGAGACCCACTTGCGTCACCAGATAAGTGCCGACGGTTATTACCGCGGTAAGAAAGTTGTCGCAAGCAAGCAAGATTTCGACGTAGAAGAATAAAACCGCAGCGGATAATCCTGCAGCCGTAAGCTGTGGCGCCGGAAACTCCCGGCGCGCATGCTTTTTCTCTCCGAAACTCGCTGAGTGCAATCGCCATGAGCGAATCCCTGACGCTGGCCGTCGACGCCATGAGTGGCGACCGTTCCGTGGAATCGCGCATTATCGCGGTGCAGCGATTTCTCGCGCACCATCAGCATGTGCGCGTAATTCTGGTTGGTGACCAGGCAACCATCGGGCCAGCCGCCAGTCAGTTGCAGAGGACCTTCGCCGAGCGCTTCCGGTTTCAGCATGCAAGCCAGGTAGTTGCCATGGATGAACCGCCACGCATGGCTTTGCGCGGCAAGAAAGACTCGTCTATGCGGGTGGCCATTAATCTGGTCAAAGAAGGTCAGGCCGTAGCTTGCGTGAGTGCCGGCAACACCGGTGCCCTCATGGCAACGGCCCGCTTCGTTTTAAAAATGGCTGCAGGCATCGATCGGCCCGCAATTTTGTCATCGATACCGGCGATCGGCGGGCACACGCTAATGCTCGATCTTGGTGCCAATGCCAATTGCACGCCGCAACAGTTGTTCCAGTTTGGGGTCATGGGTTCGGTCGTTGCGCAGGAAGTGCACGGCATCACAGCGCCGGCAGTGGGGCTTCTGAATATCGGTGAAGAGGAAATCAAAGGTACCGACGTCCTGCGGGATGCGGCCAGCAACATGTCGGCGAGCAGTCTCAATTACATCGGTTTTGTCGAAGGCGATGATATTTTTGCCGGACACGTTGATGTCGTGGTCACCGATGGATTTACCGGCAATGTTTCATTGAAAACCATGGAGGGGGCCGCGCATATGCTGGGTAGCATTATGCGCAGTGAGTTCGAGCTCAGCCTGTACAGACGAATCGCGGGTTGGCTGGCTCGACCCGTTCTGCGCAGCGTTCGCCACAGGCTCGATCCCAGGCGCTACAACGGTGCCAGCCTGATCGGCCTGACACGCATTGTAATCAAGAGTCACGGCAGCGCCGATGACATTGCTTTTGAAAACGCGTTGGAAACGGCCTTGCTGGAAGTCCGCAAGGCCGTGCCGGAGAAAATCAGCGCATGGCTTGCGAAGGAGGGCCAGTGCGCCGCGGCCACTGGCGGGAATGGCTCAGGATAACAGGCCCATGCGAGCGGCATAGCGCACGAGACCGGCGGTGTTCTGCACGCCTAACTTGTCGATGATGCGGGCCCGGTGGTTTTCCGCAGTCTTGACACTGATGTCAAGGGACCTTGCGATTTCCTTCGAGGTTTTTCCTTCGGTAAGCAGGTGAAACACCTCGCGCTCCCGGGGCGTCAGCGTGCCATACGGGTCGCCAGCTTCCTGTCCATGGCGATATTGATCTGCCAGCGCGCGCGCGGCCTGTGGGCCAAAATATCCCTGCCCACGTTGCAACGCATGCACCGCGGACATCAGTTCCTTGACTGCTGCATCCTTGACCAGGTAGCCGGAAGCACCGGCGCGTACAATCGGGATTACATACTCATCTTCTTCGTGCACTGTAAGCACGAGTATGCGTGTATCGGGTAACTGGTCGTGAATGCGCCGAACCGCTTCCAGGCCATTGAGACGCGGCATGGTGAGATCGAGAATTGCGATGTCCGGTCGTGTTTCCAGCGCTTTCTCCACGGCCTCCATGCCGTCAGACGCCTCTGCGACCACTTGCACCTCGCCGCTATCTTCCAACAGGCTGACAACGCCCTTGCGCACGATCGTATGATCGTCTGCCACCAGGACGCGCATGGTCTTTCGCGATTCCATGTTCATTTGGGCTGTCCCCCCCGGGACGCATTTTCCGGCAGCGGCACCTGCATTTCCAGCCTGGTGCCCGCTTCGCGACCGGAATTCACGATCAGGGTACCACCGAAAAGCGCTACACGGTCACGCATTCCCCGCAGACCAGAGCTATCGTTGCTGCCACCCGCACGCATCCGGGCGTCCACGTCAAAGCCCTGCCCCTGGTCCTCGATACTTACGTACAGGTTGTCACCCTCGGGCCGTAATGTAACCGCGGCTTCGGTAACCTCCGCGTGCTTGACAATATTGGTCAACGCTTCCTGTACGACCCGGAACACCAGAGTCTCGATATCGGCGTCGATGCGCTCATCGCT
The DNA here is from genome assembly GCA_041565075.1 of Gammaproteobacteria bacterium. GTDB lineage: Bacteria > Pseudomonadota > Gammaproteobacteria > Steroidobacterales > JABDLF01 > JABDLF01. Next base: position 13,062 of record JBFGOQ010000033.1, on the reverse strand, counting down.
CATTGCTTCGGCGTGCAGATGAACCTCCAGGCCAACACGTTGCTTGAGCGTCCGCTTGAGCCAGGCCAGCGCCGCCACCAGGCCGAGATCGTCCAGAACGGGGGGGCGCAACAGGCGGGATAACTCGCGGGTGTCGTGCAGAGCGCCGGTGGCGATTTCTACAAGGTCAGCAAAAGCGGGGCGCAGGTCGTCGCTTACCCGGTCCTCCAGGCGTTGCAACTGATGTTTCAGCGCGGTCAGCGTCTGGCCGATGCCGTCATGCAACTCCAGTGCCAGCCGCCGGCGCTCATCTTCCTGTACTTTCCACACGCCCTTGGCCAGGCCCCTGAAGCGCCGTTCCCCATCCAGCAGCTGTGCAAACAGGTGCTGGTTTTCCTCGGTGATACGCGTGACGCGTCTGGCAATTTCGTCCAGGTCTGCATCATCGTCGGTGGCGCGCTCGCGGGAAGTGTTGCGCGAACCCGGGTGTCGGATATCAGGGGGCATCAGTAAGCTCCTTTACTTCAGGCAGAGCGCTGAAGCTCCGCCACTGCGTTTCCGCCATGTTCTGTTGCAGGCGCAAGAGTTCATCCCTGGCCCGCTCGCGCGCCGGTGCTGCCAGCGCATTCTTGCCCTGCCGGTCAAGAGCGCGTGCCAGCAGCCACTGCACGCGCCAGGCCCCTTCATAATTGCCAACGCTTTGTATCAGCCTCAGCGCTTGCCGACAATGGCGTTCTGCAAGCTCAGGCGCGCTTGCGCGCAGCGCGGCACGCGCCGCCAGTTCGAGGGCCTTGAGCTGCAACGGCAAGTTGCCAATACGATCGGCGTCATTGAGCAGGTCAGTAATCCTCGCTGAAGAATCACTTCCTGAGCCCAGCTGTGCCCGAATCTCGGCGAGTGCGGCACGCACTCGGATGATGGGGTTGCCGCTTTCCTGCGCGCGTACCATTGCCGTGGCGAAATTTTCACCGGCAGTGTCTAAATCACCTTTTGCCAGCGCGGCCTCGCCGCGCAGACGATGAAGCGTAGCGATCTGCTCGCGGTTGCCTTCTGCGCCCGTGAGTTCGGCTATTCGCTGCAGGAGTTTACCGGCCTCATCCTGCAAGCCGAGCAGCATGGACAATTCTGCTTTGAACAGGCTGTATTCCACCTCACCACGAATGTCTTCGAGCTGCGCCAGTGTGTTGATTGCCTCATCCAGTGATCGCCCGGCCGCGTCAAAGCGACCTTGGTACATTGCCAGCCTGCCGAGGTTGCCTTTGGATACAGCCTGAATGACGGGACTGTCCATGGCACGGGCCTCCTCGAGGGTTTCGAGAAATGCCTTCAGCGCTGCTTCCCAGCGGCCACGCGCGAAATCGAGCAGGCCGATATTCTGTCGTGCCAGGACGATATCTTCCTGGTTGCCTATCTCGACGGCCGTGTCGAGTGCCTGTTGCCAGTACACTGATGCATTGTCGTATTCGCCCAGCGTGAAATATGCGAAGCCGACGTTGCCATAACTCTCTGTCAGGGCGCGTTTGTCGCCCAGCTGACGGCGAATCTGCAATGCCTGTCGAAAGCGTTCGAGGGCAGCCTGATACTGACCGAGGTTTTCTTCCAGTAACCCGATCTCGTTATGCAATACGGCCATGCCCGGGCGATCGCCAATAGATTCCCGGCTTGCCATTGCCTGCTCGAATTCCGTGCGCGCTTTGTCGTAGTCACCTTTGGCCACCAGGATGCGCGCAATATTGCTGCGCGATGACGCCACCCCGCGCTGATCTCCGATCCTGTTTCTGATCTCGGCTGCCTGCCGGTAATTTTCCTCGGCTTCACTGAGCTGGCCCATACGGTAATACGCAATGCCCATGGCATTCAGCACATCGGCGCGGCCTTGTTGATTACCCAGTCTGTTCTGGATAATCAGGGCGCGTACCAGGTATTCATCGATTGCGACCTGGATGTTGCCGGTGAGGATGGCGTACTTGCCCATGAGGAACCAGGCGCGCGGGTGGTTCGGGTCATCAGCCAGAACCTGGCGCAAAACTTCCATGGCCTGGTCGAGCTCACCTTCGTCCTCGTGGGCCAGTGCGAGGCTTACGCGCGCTTCGCTGTCATTCGGGTAACGCTCGACTATGGTGGCGAGCGTGGTCTGTGCGCGCTCAAGATCACCGGTGAGGATTGCCTCGCGCGCCCGTGCTTGCAAGGCAATCTTGCTGCTACTGTCAGCCAGGAGGCTGCTGGCATTCTGGATGGCCTGCACCGATTTTTCACCGAAGCCGAGCATCTGATAGGCCTCTGATAGCCGTAACCAGCCTGCCGCAAATCCGGCGTCTTCCTGCACTGCCTGCTCAAACAGCGGCGCCGCCTCCAGACTGTTGCCGAGATACAACTGGCGCACGCCTTCGGTGTAGGCGCGCAAAGCCGATTCAGACCCGGAGAGTTCGGCCTCGCGCATTTCCCTGCTTGCAGGTACCGCCAGAGTTTCCTGCAACGCCACGCCAAATCGGCTGATGAGCAGGAAAGCCTCTTCAACGCCGGCAGCCTCGACGGCAAAGGTCTGCTCGCCGGCATTCGCGGCGTCCAGCGTTGTAATTCTCGCGTCGATACGAATCAAATCACCGGCCGTACGTATGTTGCCGGTAACGACCTTTTGCGCCCCAAGCAACTCTGCGGCCTGACGAAGATCCCCGGGTGTGCCCGACCGATCGATCATATTGAGGTCGGCAAGCGTCTGGTATACGCGGTTGGGATCCACCAGTTGCAGGTCCTGGTTCTCGGCCAGCTGGTCGGCCACCAGCTCGGGAACACCGGTACGCAGCCAGGCGAGTTCGCCGCGACCGGTCAGATCTTCCAGCGGCAGAATGGCAATCGCAGCCGAGGTTGATGAGGTCGCCGCGGTTTCTGCAACCGATGCCGCGGGGTCAGTGCGTGACAACAGCCAGCTTGCGGTCAATCCCAGGCCGATGAGCGCGATTGCGACACCTGCAATCACAGTGGCGTAACGTGCAAGTCGGCCACGGCGCTTGAGCAAGACCTGGGTGGCATTGCCAGCGCCGAGGTCTTCGGCTAGTTGCAATGCGTTGTCATATCGGTCATCCGGATTGCGGGCAAGACAATGCTCGATAATGCGTCTCACCGAGGTGGGAACTGCGATGCCGAGTTCGGCCAGATCCCGCGGCTTACCCATGGTGCGTTGGGCGAGCACCTCCTGGTAAGTTTCACCGGTAAAGGGCAGTTGGCCGCTCAACATCTCGTACAGAATCAATCCCAGAGAATAGATGTCCGAGCGTCCGTCCAGCTCGCCGCCGCGCGCCTGCTCGGGCGACAGATAGTCGGGCGTACCGACGATATGGCCGGTGCGCGTCAGGCCGGTGGAAGCGGCGGACCTGGCCACGCCAAAATCCGTTATGTAGGGCGTGTTTTGCTCATCAACGAGAATATTGGCGGGTTTTAGATCGCGATGGACCACACCCATCTCGTGCGCGGCGGCGAGCCCCAGCGCGAGTTGGCGGGTCAGGTCGAGGGCGCGTGCGGTCGATAGCTTGCCTTGCTCTTCGATAATTTCTTTGAGCGAGCGCCCCTCCACCAGGTCCATGGTGAGAAAGTAGATTTCGCCATCGTGGCCGAGGTCGTGAATGCGCACGACGTTTCGGTGCGAGACCTGGCGGGCCAGAACCAGTTCCTGGTGAAAGCGATCGAGAGTGCGCTCGTCGGCGTTGTGATCCTGGTTGTCGCGCAGAACCTTGAGCGCGACGTCAATATTCAGCGTCTGGTCATGGGCCTTGTAAACCATGCCCATGCCGCCAAGGCCGAGTACATCGCCAATACGGTAACGACCCGCAAGCACCCTGCCTTCCGCAAGCAAGTGTGTCTTGCCGGTGCTGGTCTGTGTTATGTCTGTGTCGGGTGTGCTCGGCTTTTCGCTCATGTATCCGGACCGGACTTCGATGCATGGGCCGATCTGAGATCGCTCCATGTTACACCGGAGCGGACATCATTGTCCGATTCGGCTTCTAGGTCCGGTTCGAATCCTGGCACCTGATCCGCCCATTCCTGCAGCTGGACCGTGTCGGGGTGTTCATTGTTGAGATCGATTTCGGGCAGCGAGCGTCCAAGACCGGCAATTTCATCGCGAATCCTGGCAACGGCAATGGCCATGCCGGCGTGGTTCGCGAGCCCCTGAAGAATCTCCACATCAAGCTCCGTGAAAACCTTGCCGGGCTCGCGGCTGTCTGCATACAGGATGCCCGTCGTCTTGTTGAGAATGACCAGGGGAATGCACAGGAGCGCGCGGATTTCTCCAATGGTAATGCTTGGCCGACTGCCCAGTATCGCGTCGGTCATCGCATCACAGGACACGACCATCTGCCCCGATTGCAGCGCCAGTTCTATGGCACCGACGCTACCCGAAAACTCATGTTGGTCGAAATCGTCGGGCGCAACACCTGAATAGCTTTTGATTTCCAGGTCGCCTTTGTCAGTCGTCAGCATGACAAACCCACGCTCAGTGCCCGACAGGCTCAGGACCGAGCGCAAGACCTGGTGCAACAGTTTTTCCAGACCGGCAGCAGGATCAAGCTGGCGACGCAGCTCCAGCGATGTTTCCCAACGACGCCGGTTGATTTCATCTTCGCGTTGCCGGGCCTCCATGCTGACCGTTTCGAAGCGAGCCACTACGTCGCCGAACTGGACCCAGCCGTCATTGCCGACCGGTGCTTGCTGCACGGTCCGGCCATTCACAATCAGCCCGTTCTTGCTCTCCAGGTCCTCGAAAAGCCAGTTTTCATCCCGCCAGCAAAGGCGTGCATGTTGCCGGGAAAGTTGCGGGTGATTGATCTGCAGATCGCAGTCTGCACTGCGGCCGATTATGTAGCTCGAGCCTTCCTCAACATAAAGGCGTCGGGCAGGCAGATTGGAAAGGTGAACGGTCAGCCTGCCGGGCATGCGAAAAAGTTTTGGCGCTCAGAGGTTGTTGCTGGACAAAGTCAGGCTATAGCGCAAAGTCGCCGAGTAGGCTCGCAATTTACCGGCCGTATTGTCGATATCCCGGGAGGAACGCCAGACGTTGGGGATGTCATTACCGCTGTTCACCGCAATCTCGCGGCTGAATGCATCCATGTCCCTGATGGCTGTGACCAGGTCTCCCGAATTGTAGGCAGTTCGGGAAGCTTCCAGGTAAAACTGCAGGCTGGAATAGGTCGCAGTCGACATCTGTCCGGACGAGCTCTGCAGCAATGCCTGCAGGCCGTCGTACTTGGCGTTAATCACGGACCCCAGCAGGCGCAGGTCAGCGAGGATTATGAACTCGGAAAAGTCGCCCTTGCTGCCCCCTGCGCGGTAGCTGCCGCTGGCGGTGACATGGGTAATGTCCCGAAAATTGCCACCCGCATGGGCCGCAAACATCCGTAAAGGCGTGCCGGCCGTGTAGTGCAGGTTGTGGGTATGCAAGGAAATTTCCACCACGCCGCTGAAACTCAGTCCGCTGCTGGCGGGTGGCTCGATGTGCAGGCGCACCGGAAAAGCGGCGGGGATGGATGCGGCACCGGGATCCGGCAGTCGGTTGAGAATGCTGGTATCCAATGGGTCAATCGCTTCAGCTGACAAGCCCAGTGAGGCCGGGCTCAAGCCGACGACGTTTTCAAATTCCACTTTCACGTCGGCGCTGATGCCACCGGGTAATTCGATCATGGCAGTGAGTTCGTTGCCGCTGACCTGGGCACCAACGATCCCGCTTGCCCACGATGCGGGGGCGAGCAGAAATGTGGTTAACAATATTGCGCGAAGCAGTTTCATGACTGCACTCCTCAACGGGTGCCATGTCCATTTAAACGCCGTAATCCCCAAGTCACGGACCGGCTCGACAAATAACGTAGGTAATTATACGTATTGCGAAACCGGTTTGGGCGTTAATTCTGCATTTTGTGACCAGGGTCGCGCAATTCATGCCCAGCACCCAAAATTTCGCCGGCTTTTGGGTGAAAACCCCTATGCGTGCATGGGTGTTTTCACCCATGGTCAAGCTAAAGCCGAAAGTCCAGAATCCGGGTTGCGCGCGGAATTTGCGCAAATCGGTTGCAAAACTCCCGGGGCAAAAGCCCGCCAGGTTGGTCACCGGTGAAGCGATCTGCCCGCCCAGGACAGGCAGGGTCGCCGACGGCGAAAGCCGGGAGATTGGTGGGTTGGCAAGGAGCCAGCTTCCTCAGGTCCGCGTGCGATGACGGAAACGATCTGCCCCCCCTGACTGGCCCCGCTGGCGCGGCGGGGCCGGTCATTTTCGTTTTCCCCCCTGTTTTCATGTCTCAAAGCAGCTTGTTGTGCCTAAGGCAGCCGGTATACTGCCGCAATTGTCCGGTATCGTGGCGATTTACGGGTCGTGCCAGATCCAGCGGTGCCAGACGAGGTGGGTCGATATGCGGTCAGTGACGGCCGTCGCAAAGCAGAACAAATGGGGCAGCAAATGTATTCGCGGATCGCCGGTACCGGCAGGTATTTGCCGGAAAAAATTCTGACCAACGCGGACCTCGAAAAGATGGTCGAAACGTCGGACGAATGGATTCAGTCACGTACCGGCATCAAGCAAAGGCATATTGCCGGGGACAGAGAGACCACTTGTGACCTGAGCGAGAAGGCGGCGCGTGCAGCCATGCAGGCGGCTGGTGTAAAGCCGAAAGACATCGACCTCATAATTGTAGGCACGACCACTCCCGACCAGGTGTTTCCAAATGTCGGGTGCCTGTTGCAGGCGAGACTCGGTATTCATGAATGCCCGGCGTTCAGCATCGAAGCGGCCTGTACGGGTTTCATTTATGCACTGGGCGTGGCGGACAAGTTTGTTCGTACGGGTTCCGCGAAGTGCGCCCTTGTTATCGGCGCAGAGACCATTAGCCGGATGATTGACTGGAGCGATCGCCAGACCTGCGTGCTTTTTGGTGACGGCGCCGGCGCCGTGATCCTTACGCCGGCAGAAGAGCCCGGGATAATTTCCACTCATCTGCACGCCGATGGCAAATACAAAGACCTGTTGTATTTTCCTTCTGGCGTGTCCAGAAACTTTGAGAAATCGGCGGGCGGAGACTTCATTCAAATGAAGGGCAATGAAGTATTTAAAGTGGCCGTGAATACGCTGGGCAGAATTGTTGAAGAAACGCTCGCTGCCTCGGGCATGGACAAGAGCGAAATCGACTGGCTGGTGCCGCATCAGGCCAATACCCGGATTATTCAGGCGACCGCGCGTAAACTGGGGATGGCAATGGACCGCGTGATATTAACAGTGCAGGATCATGGCAACACGTCCGCGGCCTCGGTCCCCATGGCGCTCGACGTGGCGGTACGCGACGGCCGCATCAAGCGCGGTGATGTCTTGTTGCTGGAGGCTTTCGGGGGTGGGTTTACCTGGGGTTCTGCGCTGCTGAAATTCTGAGTTGTACTGCAGGATTCTTTATCTGACTCGACCGGCACCGGCATAGCGGGCACGCCAGTATGTGGTCCGATAATCTGCCACCGTTACCTGTTTGCCGGTGCTCGGCGCGTGCAGTAATCGTCCCGGTCCCATATAAAACCCGACATGGGAAACGCGCTTGCCGCTGGTACGGAAAAACATCAGGTCTCCGGGTCGTAATTCGTCGCGATCGACGGGTTGTGAAAAATCGTAAAGGGCCCGTGCCGTTCGCGGAACATCTATGCCATTGGCACGGTGTGCGTAATACACCAGTCCGCTGCAGTCGAAGCCTGTGTCGGGGGAGTGACCACCATAAGAGTAGTTGATGCCGATCATCTGGCGGGCCGTCAGCAGCACAGGATTGTTTGAAGCTTTGCGCGCACTTTGTCCCGGGCCTGACGCGGGCACCGAATCGACTCGCGATGCGCCTGTGTGGTCAGCCTGCGGCGGCGCCCAGGAGCACGCCCCCAGGGAGATGGCCAGCAGGACCGGCAGTCCGAGTCGCAAGATACTTGCAGGCATGGCAGTAGCGTTGCCGGCCTTACTTGGCCTGCAGGTTGAGGTCTCGGGTCTCCAGGTGATAGGCGACGATAGTTGTGGCATCCATGTCATAGATAGGTTCACCTCGCTTGAAACACCGGGTCTCGGGATCTGCGTTGCTCTTCATGCAGACATCGGCATCGACGTCGATATGCTGCAATACGAGCTGACCGTCTGAGAGACTGACCAGCAGCAGGGCGCCGTCTTCGGTTGCAACCCGTTGCTCCGGCACCGGTTCGTGGACAGCCAGCGGGTGATTGCTGGCGCATGCGCCGAGCATGATGGCACCTAGTAAAACAAGGGCTTTCATATCTGCCTCCTCGCGCGTCGGCGCGTTCAAGTGGCTCATCGAGCATGAATACCGCCCCGTGTTCTAAGCTAAGCTTCTGGCGGGACGAATTCCGTGATGGATGTCCCGGCCACCCGGTAAGGAACTGTGACTGACCTCTCAAAATGATTAAAAAGTTTACATAATGACTTGTAATTTAACAATAAGTAGCAGCATGAACCAGGGCGAGTCGTATAAATGAGCAAGCGACTGATAGACCTGTCTCATGTGATCAGCGACGGCCTGGTGACTTATCCGGGCTTGCCGGCGCCCAGTATTGGCGTGCATATGAGTCGTGAGGAGTCCGAGTCTCATTACGCGGCCGGCACACGGTTTCATATCGGGCGCATTGCAATGGTCGCGAATACCGGGACCTATATAGATGCCCCGTTCCACCGCTTCGAAGGGCAGCCGGATATTGCCGGACTGCCGCTTGAAAGCCTCGCCGACCTGCCGGGTGCCTGTATTGCAGTATCGGGGCGGCGGCGTATCGGGCCCGGGGATCTCGAGCGTATGGAACTCGCTGGCAAGGCGGTGCTGTTGTGCACGGGTTGGTCGCGGCACTGGGGTACGCCGCAATACGGTGAGAATCACCCCTTCTTGTCTTCCGAGGCAGCAACTTTGCTGGTGGAGCGCGGTGCCAGGCTGGTGGGCATCGACTCGCTGAACATTGACGATACTGAGGATGGCCTGCGTCCCGCGCATACGCGATTGTTGGAAGCGGGCATTCCCATCGTTGAGCACTTGCGCGGCCTTGGCGAACTGGTGGACAAGTCTTTCCGATTTTTTGCCGTGCCTGGCCCGGTTCAGGGCCTGGGGAGTTTTCCGGTCAGGGCATTCGCTATAGTGAGTGCGACACCCGGCAGCAAGGCCCGCTAGTGTCCGCGAAACTCATCATCGGCAATTACAACTACTCCTCCTGGTCTCTGCGTGCCTGGCTGGCAGCAACCTGGAGCGGCTTGCAATTCGATGTTGTGCGCCTGCCGCTTGATACTGATCGCTTCCGCTCGGAAATTGCTGCGCTATCGCCGTCGGGGCGGGTGCCGGTGCTGTATCACGAAGACATCGTTGTGTGGGACTCGCTGGCCATCGCCGAATACCTTGCAGAGCGATTTCCTGCCGCGCAACTGTGGCCGGCCGACCGCACCATGCGTGCCCGCGCCCGTGCGGCGTCAGCCGAAATGCATGCCGGCTTCGAGACCCTGCGTCGGGAGATGCCCATGAATTGCCGGGCGACGGGGCGGCGGGTTGCCATTGGCGATGCACTGCAGGCAGACATATCGCGAATTGAACAACTCTGGAGCGCGTGCCTGGCGGCCAGCGGCGGGCCCTTCCTTTTTGGTTCATGCACCATCGCCGATGCCATGTACGCGCCGGTCGTGTTTCGCTTCGAAAGCTATGGCGTCACCCACCAGGATGTCTTGGGTGAATATCGTTCGCAGGTCCTCGGCATGGCTGCCACGAAACACTGGCTGGCCAAGGCGACAGAAGAAAAGGAAGTGATTGAGGCCGAGGAAGTAGGTCGCTGACCCGGGCAGGGTACCCGCCAGCACTCTTATATATATTGGTACGCGCCTGTGAGAGGAGGGCGGGTGGGGTCACTCGTGCCTGCAAGCCAGGTTCATGTCTGCGCATAAATTCATGTACTCGTTATAAGTTACTAAAAGAAAAGCAAAATCGCTTCAGAAAGTTGCCGGGGTTAGCACTATATCGGGGCCTTGCAAGGGTCACGACGCACCCGAACTTGACTAAAGATGATAAAAATGATAGATTTAGTAAAAATAATACATTGATAGGGGGATTCTACGAGGTCAAGGAACCTAACGCTTTGTTTTTGGAGTACTTCGTAGATGAACGCAAATATATCGAGGGTCTGGGATGACCCGACCGTTGAAAGCCGCCGAACGGGTAGAGCCAGGGCTGAACCGCATGCTAAGCCGCAACCCGGTCGCATCACGCTCGCACTGAGGCTTTGGTTCTGGCGCATCGGCGTACAGTCCGGACCCGTGCTCAAGCGAATCGTCGACATTAGTGGCGCGCTGTTTGCTCTGACGTTTCTGTCCCCGGTGTTCCTGGGCACCTGGCTCGCGATCAGGCTGGAAGATGGCGGGCCTGCTTTGTACACGCAAAAGAGAGTCGGCCGGAACGGCAGGCATTTCACCCTGTTCAAATTCCGCTCCATGGTCCTTGACGCCGACCGCATCAAAAGCGACCTGGCCGACGCGAACGAGTCCGCCGGCGGTGTGCTGTTCAAGATCCGCCGCGATCCAAGGATTACCCGCACAGGCGTGATCATCAGAAAGTTTTCCATAGACGAGCTGCCGCAGCTGTTCAACGTACTGCGTGGTGACATGTCGCTGGTCGGTCCGCGGCCGGCGCTTCCCGACGAGGTTGCCCGCTATCGACAGGCCGACCGTGTGCGATTGAGCGTTAAGCCAGGCATTACCTGCCTCTGGCAAGTCGGCGGGCGCAGCGAAATCGATTTCGCCGGGCAAGTCAGGCTGGACATGCGCTACATACGCGAGCATTCGTTGTGGAACGACATTGTTATTCTTTTCAGGACCGTGCCTGCGGTACTGACAGCAAGGGGTGCATATTGATGCGTATTCATGCTCCTGTCACCAAGGCAGTTCTCTACGACGTGCCCGCAGAGGGCGTGATGGCGGCGCTGACCGAATCCAGACCATTCGGCATGTTGCCATTAGCGAACCGGCCACTCTTGCATCACCTCATTTCCCAGCTGGCAGAGTTTGGCATTCGTGAAATTGATCTGTTCACGGCCGCTCATCACGAACAAGCAGCAGCTTATGTTGCCGAGGGTGAACGCTGGGGTGTGCAATTGCGCTGTCACCGGCAGGCCAAGGGTTGCAAGCACCGACTGCCGCCAGAAGTCGTTACCCGGATGCGTGGGCGCAGATTGTTCATGCGCATCGACTGCTGGCCAGGGAAACTCGCGATGCGTGCGTTTTTGCTGGGCAGTGGGCATAGAAATCGGCAATTGCTCGGCGAGGCCGGATCACTGCCCTGTTACTGCGCAGATGCCGAAGTGATTGCGCTTGGCGAGCAGGATCTGCCGATGGTGTTTTGTTACACGGCATACCAGCTGGATACGCCAGCGCAATACCTGCGGGCCAACCTGGAGGTGCTTGCCAGGCTCGACTCGGACAATCCCCCTGAGCAGCCGCTTGATAACGGCCTTTATATTGGTGCCGGTTGCAGGATCAGTGAAAACGCCCGCTTCGAAGGGTCGGCGCTGCTCGGCGCCGGTGGGCACGTCGGAAGGGGCGTGCAGTTTGGTCCGCACGTGGTAGCAGGGAACAGGGTCTTTCTGGACGCGGGCTGCAAGCTGAAAAGGTGTGTTGTCCTGGATGGGACCTATATCGGCCCTGACGTGCGGTTGCACGGCAAGATTGTCGACGGCAACAGAATTATCGACTGCAGGAACGGTGAAATCAGTGACCTGGCAAACCCGGTGAATTTCAGAAATAAGTCGCGCAAGGTTGCCGAGCGCAAGCTGGCAAAAGGTGTTTTCCGCTGGCTGACGGCACGTAAAGGGGTCGCAGCATGACCACCCAGCTTGTCCAATATTTTCCCGGAGGACTGTCGAAATGATTGTGAGGCGCATCTATGAAACCGTGCTGGCACTGGCATGCCTGATAATTTTCATGCCAGTGGTGTGGTGCACCCGCCTGAGAAAGCGACCGGCGGTTCGGGTGGTTTCGGTGTATGGCAAACTGGGCCAGCCGGTGTCGTTCCGACTGGAAAGCCTTTTCGTTGGCACGGGTCCGTTGCGTCTTCTCAACTATTGGCACTTTGTAGGCATGATTGCACTGGGACGCTTCGGCTGGACCGGTCCGCGTCCCGTGCGAGTCAGCCGGCCGCGACCTGCTTATTCCAGGTACGCCGTCAGGCCGGGGCTGATCAGCCCGTACATGTTGCAGAAACGAATGAACATTGCCTTTAACGACGTGAACACGACGGAGGAGCGATTCATTCGTGGCGCATCGACCAGCAGCCATGTGGCACTGCTCTTGCGGTTCCTGCTTGCATTGGTGGTCGGTGGCAGCGAATCCAGAGTAGGGGACCGGATAGAATTGCTGGACATTACCCTGCACAACCACAGCATCGGCACAGCGCTCGAAGCCATCCGACTCAATTCGCGTTCCCGGCGTTGTCAGCAGATTGCCTTCGTCAATCCGGACTGCATAAACATCGCCTGTCGCGATGCGCGGTACAAGGCATTGCTCAAATCAGTCCCGATGGTGCTGGCAGATGGTATCGGCATTCATCTTGCCCTTAAATTATTCACCCGGGATGGCTTGCGTGACAATGTCAATGGCACGGACCTGTTTCCCAAGCTGTGCAAAATGGCAGCACGTGAAAATCTGGGTATCTTTTTGCTTGGCGGCGCCCCGGGCGTTGCCGAATCCGTTGCTGAGGAAGCATCAAGTAGAATTGCCGGTCTGCAAATTGCGGGGACCCATCATGGGTTTTTCGAGGACCAAGAAAACGCGTCGGTCCTCAAAAAAATTAACGCGAGTGGTGCGCACATCCTGCTGGTCGCCATGGGCGCACCGAAACAGGAGAAGTGGATCGCGGACAACGCGGGTCATCTGCAGACAGGCGTGGCTATGGGTGTTGGCGGCCTGTTCGATTTTTATTCCGGCCGCATTGCACGGGCGCCGCTGTGGATGCGGGAAATGGGACTGGAGTGGGTTTACCGCTTGCTGCAGGAGCCGGGCCGCATGTGGCGTCGATATGTCCTTGGTAATCCTCTGTTTCTGTGGCGGGT
>JBFGOQ010000032.1:0-25429 GCA_041565075.1 Gammaproteobacteria bacterium | reverse complement strand
GCCGCCGCGGGATCCTGGACCAGCTCGTAAGACTCGCCACCGTCACGACTGCGCCACCACAGGCTGGTGGTGTTGGAGGTACCCCAGGGCGCGTCACCCACGATCAGCGGGCGGCTGCCGTCTTCCGGGATTATGGGCGATACGGCGATAGACGGTTCGCCGGTATGCAGCTGAGAGTCCATCAAAGTAGGCGTCGCGAAAATCTGCTCGGCAGATGCCGTCACGTTAGGCGCAAAATTTGGCGTGCCAGCCTTCAAAGTCGCATCGCCGACGTAGGTACCCTCCGGCGACTGCACCAGCCAGGCTTGGATCTCAATTTTGTAGTCACCCTCAGCCGGATTAATCAACTTGACTGTTTCATCTGCACCGGGGGTGGTCGATGATCCCACCTGCTTGCCATCCTTATCCAGCACGTAGAGGTCGTAATCGTCATTGTCTGCCTTGCTACCGGTTGAGTTGATGTGGATTAACACCTCGGTTTCCCCGGCAAAAGCTGGATTCACACTTAACATGTAGTGATCACAGGCCGGGTCTACGTCGGGATCGAAATCCTCAACCAGCGGCGGACGGGTCGGCACGACGATGCACTGTTCGGGGTTCGAACCTGTTGTTTGTCCGGTCCAGGTGACTACCTGGTTTTCATCGGCCAGCGTGCCGGTCTCGGGGTCGGCGCCCATTGCCACGGGAACTGCAGTTACCAGCAAGACGCTCGCAATGGCTGCTCGCAATGTTCTGACTTTGGTGTGTTTCATCGTTGTTCGCTCCATTCATGCAGCGCGGTGAACAATTCCTGCACCGGCGCATCGAGTTGTTTGAAGGCTTCTGCATCCACCTCACTGGCAAGCATTGCCTGCAATGCGCGCAAACGTCTTTCATGCGCATCAGCTAAAGCGATCAGGGTTCTGCGAAGCGGTTCGGAGTGCGTGTAACCCGCATAGGTCACAGCGATTTTTTTTACCTGGAGGTCCGCACGACCGTCGAAGACAGGATCGCGTTTACGCGGACCGTCACCCCGTTGCAACCTGGCCAGCAGCCGGAACGACCACTCGTCCAGTTGCCCATGGGCGTTCTGCACATAGTGCAGGGTCTTCAGGTCACGTGCGGTGATGTCTGTTGCTTTGAGGGACGCCACCAGGGCCGTACCCTCATCCCTTGCGTCGGCACTGCCGGGTCCGACCAGCAGGGCCAGTACCAGGATCGGCAGGACCGGGATCCGCTTAAACCATGTGTCCATCGAATGCTCCCCTCACAGACGATTGCGGTCCTCTCGGACGCCTATCTGAAGTGGCACACATGGTGACGGTGGCCGGCGCCGCAGACCATAGGGGGAAACACCCACGCGCAGAAGGTTTTTTCACTCACGCCAGCCGCAGGGTGTCGAATATGTGTCGCACCGTGCAGCTGCCGTTTCTCGCTGGCAGAAATTGTGCGTCTTGCTCTCAGCACTCGGCATCGGCAGATGAAACTCCCGGCCCATCAAAGCAGTCTCAACCCCCATGCGACCCTCCATCTCGCGCAAGTTGATTCTGCTGACAGCCGGCGCGTCGGCAATATCGGCGCTGAGCTCTGTACCGGCAACTGCGGCGCAGCAGCGCTGCCAGGACAATATCGTTTGCATGGAGGAACGTGAAACTCGCGGCGGTACCGAATTGCTGGCGATCAATCGTGCCAGTTTTCCAGTCAGCGTCTCGGTATATGCCCGGGTCAGGAACCTGCAAGTTGAACCAGGGCGCAGCCTGTCGCGAACCCTCGAAGCCCGGCAAACCATTCGGCTCCTGACCCTGAACCCGCGTTCACCGGGTCGCCCGACCAGCCTGCGGTACTGGTTCGATTGGAGCCCAGGGGTCCTCAAGGCAAGACATCAGGACGACTACCTTTACCGGCTGCCTTATGCCAGTGGTGAGAGCTTTCGCGTGCTCCAGGGCTACGGCTCGCGCTTCAGTCACCAGGGTGATAACCGCTACGCCGTCGATTTCAAAATGCCCGTGGGCACCCCCGTTTACGCCGCTCGCGGCGGCCGGGTTGTGAAAACGGAAAGTCGGCACAGCAAGGGCTGCTGGGAAAAAGGCTGTGGAAAGTACGCCAATTACATTGTAATCCTGCACGACGACGGCACCACGGGTGAGTACTATCACCTGCGCCGCAATGGCGTGCTGGTCGCCAACAACGAGCTGGTTGAGCCGGGTCAGCATATTGGCTATTCGGGCAACACCGGCCATACCACCACGCCACACCTGCATTTCGCCGTTTACCGCCCGCGTCCGTGGAGCAAATTCGAGTCCCTGCCGGTTCGATTTCGTTCTCGAAGTGGCATAGTCAGCTCGCCACGCCGCGGTGGGCGCTATGTCGCCGACTGAACTACAATCTGGAATCTGCCCATTTGGGGAGTCAGCACCATGAAACTCGCGCGCAGAATACTTGTTGGGCTTGCCGGCCTTATCGCCATACTGGTTGTTATTGGTCTTTTTCTGCCAAGCTCGGTACATGTTGAACGTTCGATCCTGATAGCGGCACCCGCAGACAAAGTCTATAGCGTTGTCAGCGACTTCAATCGCTTCAATGAGTGGTCCCCATGGTATGCACTTGATCCCGATGCCGAGTACGAAATATCGGGTGGCGGCAGCGGTGTGGGCGCACAGTTCAGCTGGGCCTCGGATAACCCCAACGTAGGCAGTGGCAGTCAGCAGATCATCGCGCTGGAGGAGAATCGCCTGGTACAGGTAAAGCTCGATTTTGGCCCCCAGGGAACCGCCGCGGCGAGTTTCTTGCTTGAGCCGGCCGCCGAAGGCAGCACAGGTGTTACCTGGTCCATGGATACGGATTTCGGTTTCGACCTCGTGGGTCGATACGTTGGCCTGATGTTCGATAGTTGGGTAGGCGGCGACTATGAACGAGGCCTGGCCAGCCTCAAGGCGCTGATCGAATCTGAAGTCGCGACCCACGAGCAGGCCGGAACCGCCGGCTGATCCTGCTGTTCAAAAAAAACGGCCCCGGTTTGTGCCGGGGCCGTCCAGTTCAGGAGTCTTCCTGTATGACTTAGCGCCGCGTGACGGCCTGGAGGTACCAGAAGCGGCCCCCGGGAATGTCATAAGTCGCGGCATCATAGCCATTCAGTGAGCAGCTGAAACACAGCGGTGGGTCACGATCGAACACATTGTTCGCACCCAGGCTGAACTCCCACTCGCCGTCGAGCTGTGACGGGACCCAGCGCAGCTGCAGGTCGTGATACACCATCGTGCCCAGCGAATTAGTGCCATTGGCCTCGTCCGAGCACACGTTGAACCCGACCTGGTCGGAGCAATCTTCGGTCACCCCGTCCACCAGCCGGGTGGTCCACGAACCGCCCCAGTCGCCTCGCAGCCAGTCGACGATCAGGGTCGACTTCCATTCCGGCCAGGCGCTGTCATTCTCTTCGGTGCCTTCCAGCGAACGCTCGCGGAATCCCGAGGACTGGGTCGGGTCGGCAAGGATTTCCGTGTATTCACCGAGGAAGGTGTTGTACCAGGCCACGCTGAACTGGCCGAGCCCGTTTTCCGGCAGCATCGCCGTCAGGTTGACGTCATAGCCATCGGTTTCGATGCCACCGATATTGACCAGCGTGTTCTGGAAGCGATTGATCACGCCGCTGCCGGTGCGCCCGATCGACGCACAAAGCGAGGGATCGTTGGTCAGCGCGCAGGCATCCAGCTGGGTCTGGGCATCCACGGCCTGGATGGCACCATCCAGTTCATGGCTGTAGTAGGTAACCTCAAGCTCCAGGCCATCCAGCCAGTCGACGTTATCCACCCATGCCGGGTTGTACACGCCGCCGATGGTGATGGAATCTGCGGTTTCCGGTGACAGGTTGATATTGCCGCCGGTAATCACCGAGATCTGCGGGTTGAATTGCACGTAGCTGCCGTCCGCCGGCACGCCCTGGGCAATACAGTTGTCCTTGATCTGCTGCGAAACGCCGCTGTTATTAAAATCCGAGCAAGGATCCGACAAGGTATCGTCAAAGCGCGTGGGCGAGCCGAACAGTTCGCCTATGTTGGGCGCGCGGAAGCCTTCGCCGAAGGTGCCGCGGAACAGGATCTCGTCGGTGGGCCGCCAGCGCAAGCCGAACTTGGCGGCCGATTCGCTGCCGAAGGTGCTGTAGTCGGAATTGCGCACCGCGGCGGACAAGCCCAGTTCCTTGATGCCTGCCTTGTCCATGACCAGCGGCACGTCGAATTCGACATAGAGCTCGTCGACATCGAAACCACCGGAGGTCGGCCTGGCGGGAATACCTGCGGTGTCGCCGGAAGCCACCACGCCATCGGGCTCGAAGAAGCCGTCCTGCTTGCGATGTTCGAAGCCGGCAGCGAAAGCCAGAGGTCCGGCCGGCAGGTCGACGATGTCGCCGGTGATATTGGCCGACACGCTGGTAAGCTCGTTTTCGCTGACGTCATGCTGTACGAAACCGATCCAGTCCAGCATTTCCTGGGTGATGGAGCCGCTGCCGTCCGTGCCCTGCCCACCAAAGTAGTTCAGGGGGACGCAACCCTCGATGGGGTTGGCAGCTGTGCCACAACGGAAAACGCCGGGAGATTCCTCGAAGGTTGGTCCCAGCGCTTCCTTGATCTTGCGAGCGTTATGGGCACCGAACTTGCGTTGATCCGCGTGATTGCGTGAATAGGAAGCGTTCAGGTCCCAGAAGAAATCGCGCTCGCCTGCAGCGAATTCGCCCGTGAATCCGGCTCCCACATAGTAGGTATTGACGTCCTGCTTGAAAATACGCGGTCCGCTCTCCAGGGGCCGCCGGCCCATGAAATAAGCGTTGGTATTGGCGTCTATGTCAAAGCCGAAGGGGTTGAAGGGGTGGGCCGCGGGGATCGAAATCGTATCCAGGATATTGCCGTTGCCGGCTTCCGGCCCGATGAAAATCGGCTCGGGTGCCGCCTGGTTGGTCGACTTGCGATTGGTATACAGGCCCTTGACGTAAAAGGTCACATCATCGGCCACTTCGAACTGTGACTGACCATACACTGACGTGCGCTGTGACGGCGTCACCACCAGATTAAAGGGCGAGAAATTAAAACGCGTGCCATTGGCGCCCTCGGCCCAGGGTATGAAGTCGTCGGTCGCTCCGCACGGGTCGGCCGGGTCGTATGAGGGCGTGCCATTAAAAGTTGGCAGCGTGGTGCAGTTCAGCTGCGTGCTGGTGTTGGGGTCGGTGACGAAGAACCGCCCCTGGGGCGTCCCCGAACTGCCGAACGCAACACCGGTTCCCGGCACCGGCACGCGTGCTTGCTCGCGATCCGCCGCAGAAACACGTTCCTGGTTGGTATAACTCAGGTTGAAGAAAACCGAGGAGCGTTCGCCCGTCAATCCGGACGCAATCGTGTACTCCTGGGTCTCGCCATCGCCCTCCGAAAAGCTGCCGTAATAGGCGCTGGCCTCGAAGCCTTCGAAGTCCTTCTTGGTGATCACGTTGACCACGCCGGCAATGGCATCAGAGCCGTAGATCGAGGAGGCCCCGTCTTCCAGCACCTCGATGCGTTCGATGATACTGGTGGGTATGGTGTTGAGGTCAACGGCACCCGGCACGCCACTGCCCGAGGCCCCGGGCACCCAGCGTACGCCATCAACCAGCACCAGCACTCGCTTGGAGCCCAGGTGCCGCAGATCGACCTGCGCCGCGCCGGCGCCGATGCCGCCACCGTCGGGTGGGAAGCCGAAGTTACCGCTGCTGTTAAAGCGTGTGTTCAACGGCGATCCGGACACCGACAGGCGTTGCAGAAAATCGGCAACCGATGTCAGGCCGCTCTTTTCGAGATCCTCGCCGGTGATAGTGAGCACCGGGGCATTCTCGTCGATGGCCGACTTGCGAATGCGTGACCCGGTGGTCACCACCTCTTCCATGCGCGCTTCAGCTTCGTCTGCGGCCATGACAGCGGTCGGTGATAGCGCTCCAACCACCATGGCGAGCACACCGATAAACAGAGATCCTGCGGGGAAAATTCTACGAACGATCATGTTTGCTCTCCCTTTCAAAAATCGGAATGGGTGACGGGCATTTGCTCTTTATATTTCATGCGCCAACGCCCACTTGCCCCTTAGCCGTGGGGCATATGTCATAACCTTAGTTGCTCATGGTGAATTTGCAACATTTTATAAGTCAGCCAAGATATTGGCCGATTCTTTGACCGCACGGCTGTTGCAAAAACGAGACTGTCTGGCACTGAGACGCCGCATGCAGTTCGACCATCGCTGTCTATGCAGCCTCTGGCGGCACGCGAGCTCTAGCGACGCTTGACTACCCGGGCGCTGGACCTGTCGCGCAATACACGGACTCGCTCGCCGATATCAAAGGCAACATCTGCGCCCTGCACGACTGCAACCGTTTCGCCGTTATCCAGCTCCAGAATGATCTCCAGGCCATCGTCTGCGGTCAGTTCACGCTCGGCACCGCGGCCGATCACCGCGCCCGCCACACCGCCGATCGCGCCGGCCACCCGCGAACCTCTGCCACCGCCAGCGGTGCGGCCGGCTGCCGAACCGATCCAGGCACCGCCCAGGGTGCCAACCCGCGTGCTCTGCCCCTCAATTTCCACAACCCGCATTTCCACGATTGTGGCGTCATAGACGGTGTAGGCGCGGCGCGCCTGCTCGCGAGAATAGACATCCGAAGAGTTGCTGGCGGCACAGCCTGCCAGCACCAGGATCGTTATGAGCCCCAGGCAACTCGCTGCTTTTCTTGTAAACATGGCCCTTCCCCGTTCAGCCGGATCGTACGGTATGCACGCTAATTGGCGGCTGAGCGCGCCGTAATGAAATCGCGCACCGACTCTTCCAACAACGGCAGAGTAACCGATCCGTTGACCAGCACGGCATCGTGAAATTCCCGGATATCGAAATCGGCACCCAATTCTGCTTCAGCCAGTTGGCGCAATTCGCGAATCTTCAGCTCGCCGAGCTTGTAAGAGAGCGCCTGCGCGGGCCATGAAATGTAGCGATCCGTCTCAGTCGCCACCTCATGCAATGACAATGCCGTATTGCCGGCCAGGAAATCCATGGCCTGTTGCCGCGACCAGCCCATGGCGTGCAGGCCGGTGTCAACTACCAGACGGCAAGCGCGCCACATCTCGTAAGTCAGACGGCCAAACTCGTCATAAGGGTCGTCGTAAATGCCTGCTTCAATGCCAAGCCATTCCGAATAGAGCCCCCAGCCTTCGCCGAAAGCGGAAATGTAATCAAAGCGTCGAAATGGCGGCTGCTCGCCCTGCTCCAGCGCCAGCGCGAACTGCAAATGATGTCCGGGGACGGCCTCATGCAAGGTCAATGCCGGCAGCGCATACAGGGGCCGACTCTCGAGCTTGTGAGTATTCACCCAGTCCCAACCTGGCTGACCACTGCCCTGTGCCGGCGGCACGTACCGGCCCGCGGTGTATTTGGGCGCTATATGCTCCGGCACCGGCGCAATGCCATAAGGCAATCGTGGCAGGGCGCCGAACAGCGACGGCAACTTGCCGTCCATGGTCTTGGCAATAAACGCTGCCTCTTTGAGTAGCTCTTGGGGCGTCGCGGCATAGAATCTGGGGTCCGTGCGCAAGAATTGCAGAAAGCTCGCGAAGTTTCCCTCAAACCCCACCTTTTCAATCACGGCATCCATGTCCTTGCGGATACGCTCGACCTCGGCAAGCCCTATCTGGTGTATGGCCGCCGCATCCAGCGAGAGGGTCGTGAAATACTTGATGCGCTGAGTGTAATAGGCTGCGCCATTGGGTAACTCAGTTGCACCCAGCGTTGCGCGCGCACCGGGAATGTATTCCTCTGTCATGAACTCAAGAAATGCCTGGTAGCCCGGCACCACCGAGTTCAGGATGGCAGTTTTCCCGGCGGCCGTAAGCCTTGCCTTTTCCTGCTCCGAAAAGTGTGCCGGAAGTCGCTCAAAGGGTGCGTAAAAAACACTGTGCTCCGCTTGGGAAACCACGTGTGGCGCGATGCCGGACTCGATGCCCTCGAGCACGACTCTCGGCAGCGTCATCCCGCGTCCCAGCCCGATGCGCATGTTGTCAATCTGCTGCGCAACATGCGTGGGCCATGCTTTGAGGCGCGCAAGGTAATTTTCGTAATCTGCAATCGACTGCAGTGGCACTTCTACGGGCAGGCGCGCATAGGCGGTATGAAACCCCGAATCCGCGTTGAGCGGGATTTGCCACTCGCCGTATTCGAATCCGGCCAGGTCGTTTTCGAGCTGACGCTTGAACAGACTGTAGTTAACCTGCTCCTGGCGTGGCAGTGCTGCCCGATCGATCGCATTGAGTTCATCGAGAAATCCGAGCGACAGCAGCGCCCGCCGCTTCTGCGCAGCCACGCTGACGTCGGTGAGGCGGTCGTTGTAATCCTGCACGCCAACATACGTGGCGAACATGGGGAATTCAGCAAGGCGAACAGCCCACTCCCGCTCGAACAAGTCGTGCAGGGCCGCAACCGGCTCGCTGGCTTGTGGCTGCGCGCAGGCCATCAGCCCAACGAGTAAGATTCCTGTAATTTTTTTGCTCATAAACCGGATCCTGATTGCACCAGGCGCTGACTGGCTCCCGGGCGCGTTGGTCTGGGCCATCGACACCCGGCCTCTATCCGGCTGCAGCGCTGCCCCGATAATGCCCTGCGCCAGATTCCGCCCCGCCTGGGTAACACGCTAAAAACCACGAATAAGTCCCCTGCTCACTTATGTTCAATGACCTTGAAGCTTAAATAAAACAAAGAGTTAGAATTAAGCACGGCACCTGGAATGCGCGCCTTTTAAGCGTTTTTCTGCTTGCCGTAAATAGTAGGGTAAACTAATCTCTGTGAACACGCGCGGTGGGCCCCGAGACACCGCATCGAGAGGCCACCACCGCATTCCCGCCCGGTCGTCTGCGACCGGACGAAACCACTACTGCGAGCGGGGTATCTGCCGATGGAGCAAGACGAAATACTCGGACAAAACCACGATGTCTATCACGAGTTTCCTGAATACAAAGACGCGATAGACAGACTGAAAAGTACCAACCTTGAATTTTCCCGATTGTTTGACGAATACACCGAACTGAACCGCGAAGTCATTCGTATCGAGCAACTCGTTGAACCCAGATCCCACCACTTCCACGAAGACCTTAAGAAAAAACGCCTCTTCGCTAAAGACAAGATTTACCAATACCTGCACGGCTAAGCGCCGTCACCAGTTGCGGGCGTGAGCAGTAAAGCTCGCGCCCGCGTCAAGCGTTTCGCACAAGATTGTTACAGCACCACCCCGCGCCCCGCATCCCTGCCAATTAATTTCCTGCGAGTCAGAATTGCGCGGAATGTAATGGCACCCGGTGCGACATCAGCCAGACTCCTGCTTAAACAGCTTGTCAGCGCACCGAAAAAATTCTCAATATCATAGTAGCCCGGCCATTGCTAAACTGTAGGTCTGCACCGGCCAGTTCCTGCCTGAAGCAGAGTTGCCGGTGGTGGCGGTACTCGTGTCGATGATGCTGCAAAATAGCCTGTGAATATGTTTGACAAGAATACAATTCCCCCGCGCGATAAAGCCCTGCCTGGCAGGTCGACGCCCATGTCTGTTCCGGATTCGCATTTCGTAAACCGCAATCCCCTGCGGCCGCCGTTTCCGGATGGCATGCGCGAGATCGTGTTTGGCATGGGATGTTTTTGGGGCGCAGAACGCATCTTCTGGGAAACACCGGGCGTTTTTTCAACGGCGGCGGGTTATGCCGGTGGGTATACGCCCAATCCGACTTACGAGGAAGTCTGCAGCGGACAAACAGGGCACACTGAAGTTGTCAGAGTGATCTTTGACCCCGAGCAGGTCGCTTACGAGGCATTACTCAAGCTCTTCTGGGAATCACACGACCCCACGCAGGGTATGCGCCAGGGTAATGACCGGGGCACGCAATACCGCTCGGCCATCTACACTTCCTCGGCCATCCAGCTGGCTGCCGCTGATCTGTCTCGCCAGGCGTACGGAAAAAAACTCAGCGACGCAGGCTACGGAGAGATTACGACCGAGATTCGCCCGGCAACTTACTTCTATTATGCAGAGGGCTACCATCAGCAATACCTGGCCAAGAACCCCGGAGGTTATTGCGGCATCGGCGGCACCGGTATCGTTTGTCCGGTAGGCTTAACGAGCACTGCCGATTAAGCTTCCCGGGATCGCAGGGCAGCGTCAACTGCCTCACGCACCCACGCCTGCAAGAGCTCAGGATCGTCGACTACTTCCGCCGGCGCCTCGAAATACTTCATGCTGTATCGTTTACCATTTCGCACGTAGCAGAAAGGCTGGCAAGCTCGCGACACAAATTCTCCCCGGTTATGCTCGTCAGTCTTGAGATACAGCACATCACTGGCGACAATGGCAAAAAACACGCCGTCAAGATAGAGCCCGAAGCCCCCAAACATGGCTCGGGCGACTACGCCCAGCGGCGCCAGTTGATCGAGGAGATAATCGAGAAATTCGCTTTGCCTTGCCATTATTTGCTGTTTTCGACTGGCGCCAGACCTGCCGGCTCGGAACACCGCCGCACGGGGTCGGTCTTATCAATAGCGATGCTTAACAGGATAGCCGCAATTCACCGACACTTTTCTTACCGGCTCACGGGTCTGGTGCCGGCGCTGGCTGTGGGAATGCTGCTCGGTTGCGCTACCGCAGCACCTCCGGTGCAAACCAACCACCAGCTTCTCGAGTCCGTGCATGGCGCTGTGCCATCGGACTGGCATGAGGCCGCAAGCCGGACTCCGGATATCAACCCCCTCGAGGTCAGCGAAAATCTGCGCCAGTTCGTGCAGTCGCGGACGGCGGACAAAATGCGTCCCCGCGATCGGATGCTGGCATTGGCCGCGGCGGTTTTTGATCCGGACGGAGTGGGCCTCACCTATAGTGAATCGGCGACCCACACGGCCGCAGAAACCTATGCCATAGGCCTGGGCAATTGCATGAGCTTTTCTAATTTGCTGGTAGCCGCTGCGCGGGAGGCAGGGCTGAAAGCGAATTATGAGCTGATGTCTAATTATTCGAACTGGCAGCAGCAAGGTGACTTCCTCGTGCGCACCATGCACGTACGCGTCGTCAGCCGCATACGCAACCAGAAGCTGGTGTTCGATTTTTACCCGGACCCGGTAAATCCGGGCTCATGGTCGCGGCAGCTGGATGACAGGCAGGCCCGTGCGCACCACTTGAACAATCTCGCTGCCGAGTTTATGCGCCAAGGTGATCTGGCCAGTGCATACGGCCATTTGTACACGGCCCTGCAGACCAGCCTCGATCTGAGTTTCTTGTGGTCCAATCTGGGCGCGCTGTTGTCACGCCGCGACCTGACAAGCCACGCCGAGTCGGCGTACCGGGAAGCCATGCGCCTGGACCCGGAGCAGTTGACTGCCGTGTCCAACCTGCAGCGGCTCTATCAGCGAACCGGCCGTGACCAGGACGCGGCAGCGCTGGAAGCGCAAGTCGTGCGTTACCGCGAGCGCAACCCCTTCTACCATTTCTGGCAGGCTGAGCAGGCCTACGAAGACGAGAATTTCGCGACCGCGGAAGAGCATTATCGCGCAGCGATTCGCCTGAAAAGCGACGAGCGGCAATTCTATGTCGGCCTGGCGCGCGCCTACTACAAACAGGGCAAAGTGCTGGCAGCCCGCAAGGCCATCAACAAGTCGCACAAGTTATTTGCGCCGCAGGTGGACACCGTAACGGTTCGACCGCGACGCAACTGACTGCACTGCGCCAGCGCGTTGCTCAGGCTGGCTCGCGGCCCGGAAGTTCCTTCACATATACGTCTTGCTTGGCATACGGAATCTCGATGCCCGCCTGGTCGAAGGCTTTGTAAACGCTCATGTATAACTCGTGCGAAAGCCGCCCGCGAAGTTCCGGCTCTTCGATCCAGCAAAGTAACTCGAAATCCAGGCTGGATGCGCCAAAGGCACGCATTCGCACACGCGCAGCGGGCGACTTGCAAACATCGCTATGTTCGTCAGCTACCGATTTCAGCACCTGGCATACCTGATCAACGTCCGAGCCATAGGCAGCCCCGACCTTGATACGAATTCGCTCTTTCACATAGGGGCCACCGCTCTCATTGATGATCTTGCCATTGGCGATCAGGGCATTGGGCAGCGTAATTTCCACATCGTCCCGCGTAAGAATGCGGGTACTGCGTATGCCTACATTGGTAACGCGGCCCCGCTCCCCGGAATCCAGCACGATGTAGTCACCGAGCTGGTAAGGCGAATCTGCGACGATAAAAAAACCCGAAAATAAGTTGGCCAATGTGTCCTTGGCCGCAAAACCCAGCGCCAGTCCCAGCACACCGGCCGAAGCCAGCCACGCAGTTGCATCGATACCCCAGATCTTGAGCAGCATGTAGCCGGCCACTGCAAAGATCAGCACCTTGGAGGTGATATCGAACAATGGCAGGGTGCGACCCTCGATGACTTTATAACGGCTCTCGTCGTGACTGAGATTGGTGAGCAACATATGCATAAAGGGAAATGCCGCTGCTGCCCATACCAGAATCAGAATCGAGCGCAGCAGCCGCAGAACATTCTGCTCGAAGCTGTCAGGGAGCCCCAGCGTCAGGGTCGCCAGCGACAAGCCAAAGAAAAACACGGTCAGGAATACAGGTCGCTTGAGCAGTTCGAGGAGCTGATCATCAAAACCGGAACGGGTCCGGGATGTGATCTGGCCGAGTACCCGGCTGATGATGCCCACCACGACTTTGCCGAAAATATATGCGAGCAACGCAATGATGCCGGCACCGATGATTGGCCAGGTTTCCAACAGCTCCCAGCCGTTGTGCACCGGGCCCGGAATCCATTCCGGGAGCGACGGCAGCTTTTGGTCAATGTCATCGGCCGCGACCCGGCCGGTCAGGAATTTCAGCATGCTATTCTCCGGTTCAGATTCTCTGACCGCGCACAGGCGGCCTGATTTATTGTTGATGGCCCCACTTTACAACACCCGGTAGCGCGCGCCCCGTCGGGTGCAGCTAGGCTGCACTCAAAGCAAGCAGCCACGAAGCTGCGATCATTGTAATCGCCGCTGCGCCCGCAAGTGCTTGCAGGCTCTTTTTCCTGAAAACCGATTGTGCGACGGAACCGCACAGAACCCCGGCCCCGAGCCCGCAGGCAAAGCCGGTCAGATGTGCTCCGATGTCGGTGCGCTCGCCGCCGGCCCCGGTATAGGCCAGCAATGCCACACCCGCCAGGATTGGCGCCCAGCGAACCGGCCAGCGTGCGTCGAAATCGCCACGGCGCCGCCAGACATATGCGGACAACATTCCCAGGGCGGCAAACACTGCAGTCGAAGCACCGGCCGAACTGTGCCAGGGTTGCTGCAACCAGGCGTTGGCCAGGTTACCGGCCGCGCCGGCGAGAAGGATGCCAAGCCAGGCGACGCCCGAGCCCACAAACTGCCCTATGAACAGGCCGAACAAGGCACCAAAAAAAAACGTTGCCAAACAGGTGCCCGATGTCGAGATGCAAGGTCAGGGCGGTTGCGGTTCGCCACAGTTCGCCGTTGATGATCAGGCGTGCCTGGGCGCGGCCCTGTTGTAGCCAGTCGAAGCCCAGAAATTCGTGGGCCTGGCACCAGCCCAGCCCAAACAGCAAAGCCGCATAGATCACGACCCCATGCACGCCTGGTGCCAGGCGAACAAGCGGCCGGGCACGCCGCGGCCAGCCGGTATTTTCCCGGGCGAAAGTGTCGAGCTCCAAGCTTGCCCGTTCGGCAAAGGCGCGGGGCACGAGCAGGCACCATCCCACCTCGTCCCGCGTCAGCTCCCCCGGAATATTCAGGGCCTGCAATACCAGGGCCCGCTCCACGCATTCGCCGCGGCTGGCCGAGCGGAACACGACGATTTCGTTGTCAGCGGATAAATTCAAGATTGCAGGCTTTGTGTAACAGGATTTTGCACCGGGGCTGGGCATATTGGCGCCGCCTGAGCGATAATACGGCATCGGCGTAAGAAAACATCTGCATACATGAAAAAGCCTGTCTTGAATATATTAGCGAGCCTGATATCCGGCGTATTGCTTGCTGCGCCAGCGGCCGCTTGCGACTATCCACGATCGCCCGTGGTGCCCAACGGCGAAGTGGCGAGCAAGGAAGAGATGCAGGAAGCGCAGGTCAAAGTCCGTGCATTCGTCGCCGCAGCCGAAGCCTATCTCGATTGCCTGCAAGCCATGGAATCCAGCTCGGACACGCCGTTGCCGCCACGCCAGACCGAGATCAACGTGGCGCGCTACAACGCGATGGTGGACGAGATGCACCGGATCTCCGACGAGTACAACGTCGCCGTTCGCATCTTCAAGGCGCGCCAGCCCTGATTCCACACGCTCCCGGAGCGACGTTCGCATCCCGGCGATCACGCTGCATCAGTCTGTCCAGACGGAACAATTGACCTGACGACCGGTCAACCGCTATTGCAAACCGACGTTGTAATCCAGGCAAGAGCTGCCATATTTTAAGGGTGGCACCGACAAACCCGGCCCGGTCAGGCCGGCGATTATGGAGGATAAAGTCATGAATATTCGCTTGCTGACAGCAGCCCTGGTGTGCTCGCTGCTGGTGGGCGCCTGTACGACTGCTGCACCGGGTGTAGATGAAGCCCGATTTGCCAGGAAGACGCTGGAGCTGCCAGGTAAAGGCGCCGATTGCGTATTTGGTTCGGTGCGGGATTACACCGTGCTAGACGATCACGCCCTGATTCTTTATACCAGCGCCCGCAGCCGTGCCTATTACGTCGAGGTCGCCGGTGTGTGTCACGGCCTGCGCACGGCGTTCCAGCTTGGGTTTGAAGATCGCGATGAACGTCTGTGCGGCTTCGGCATGGATGCCATAATCATCCCGGACGGTTCGTTTACGGAGCGTTGCCCGATAGGGCGAATCCACAAGCTCGAGGATGGCGACATAAATATGGTGCTGGAACACTATGGTCGAGCAAGGGTGAAAAAGAAATCCCCGGAGTCCGCAGCACAGGAAGACACCGGCACCTGAGCTGCATTGCCCGGCGCCAGCTGGTTTCGCCGCGGCGTAGTCCGCATAGTGTTTTGATATAAACTCCTCGCATTCGTGCGAGGAGTTGCTATGCCATATTCATGTTCAAGCCTGACCAGCCTGCTGGCAGCCGGCATGGTGGCATTGACGCCGGTTTCACTTGCCGCAGCAACCCCCGAATCGATTGCTTCTGCACCCGCCCGCGCAGAAGGCGATGGGCCCTTCGACCGCCTGATTCTGCGCAGCATTACGCTGGTCAATGGCACCGGCGCGCCCGCCAGGGGTCCGATGGACATCGTGATTGAAGGCAACCGCATCACCAGGATCACCAGCGTTGGCAACCCCGGCATCCCCATTAATGATGAAGAACGCCCAAAAGCCGGGCCGAACGACAAGATTCTGGATCTCGATGGCATGTATGTGCTGCCCGGCTTTATCGATATGCACGGGCATATAGGCGGTGTGGAGCAAGGCACGCCGGCAGAATACGTTTTCAAGCTGTGGCTGGGACATGGCATCACCACGGTACGGGATCCGGCCAGCGGCAATGGTGTGGACTGGGTGGTCGAGCACAAAAAACGCAGCGCGAACAATTCCATCACCGCACCACGCATCGAAGCTTATGTCAGCTTCGGGCAGGGCCGCGACGATCCCATAGCGACACCGGAGCAGGCTCGTCAGTGGGTGCGTGAACAGGCGCGCAAGGGCGCTGACGGCCTGAAGTTTTTCGGTGCCAGGCCCGATATCATGCAGGCCGCATTGCAGGAAGCGCGCAAGCGTGGATTGCGCACCGCCATGCATCATGCGCAACTTGAAGTGGCGCGCGCCGACGTGCTCGATACTTCAGAATGGGGCCTCAACTCCATGGAGCACTGGTATGGGCTGCCCGAAGCCCTGTTCACCGATCGCACGGTCCAGGACTATCCTGCGGATTACAACTACAACGATGAACAACACAGATTCGGCGAGGCCGGCCGCCTCTGGGCGCAGGCCGCCGCACCGGGCACCGAGCGCTGGAACTTTGTGCGCGACACCCTGATCGGGCGAGATTTCACAATCGACCCGACGCTTACCATTTACGAGGCGAGTCGCCATCTCATGGCCCAGCGACGCGCCGAGTGGCACGACGCATACACGCTGCCAACATTGTGGGATTTCTTTGCCCCCAGCCGTGATGCGCATGGGTCGTATTGGTTCGATTGGACGACCGCAGATGAAATCGCCTGGAAAAACAATTTCCGGCAATGGATGCTTTTTCTTAACGACTACAAGAATCACGGCGGGCGCGTCACTGTCGGCTCGGACGCCGGCTACATTTACAAGCTATATGGCTTCGGCTACATCCAGGAACTGGAGCTCTTGCAGGAAGCGGGATTCCATCCGCTGGAAGTAATTCGCGCGGCCACCTTGCACGGCGCCGAGGCCCTGGGTCTTGCCAGCGAAATTGGTTCGATTGAAGTGGGCAAGCTTGCCGACCTGGTGATCGTTGCTGAAAACCCACTCGCCAATTTCAAAGTTCTGTACGGCACGGGCGCCATTCGCGTGGATGAGAACAATTCACCGGTGCGCGTAGGCGGCGTTGTTTATACGATCAAAGACGGTATCATTTACGATGCCGCGCAGCTGCGGGCCGATGTCCGCAATATGGTAGCTAAGGCATGGCAGGAAGCGAATCGCACCCTGCTGCAGCCAGGCATCACCCGATAATCCTGAGTCGCCTGAACCTGAAATGAACGAAACAATTCTTCGTTTTCAATCCCTCGACGATATCGATTGGGCGAACTGGGTGCCCACCCAGCGCGCCACATTGTGCTTCGTGGTACAGGCTGGCCAAATACTGTTGATTGAAAAAAAACGCGGCCTCGGTGAGGGCAAGGTGAACGGTCCGGGTGGGCGCATCGACCCGGGCGAAACGCCGGAACAATGCGCCGTACGCGAAGTCCAGGAAGAGTTGCGCGTAACACCCAACGGGATCAGTTACAGTGGCCGCCTGAATTTCCAGTTTGTCGATGGCCTGGCGTTGCGCTGTCATGTTTTTCGCGCCGCGGGCTGCGACGGCATCGCCGAAGAAACTGAGGAAGCAGTGCCACTGTGGACGCCCGTTGATCGGATACCGTTTGAACGCATGTGGGCTGACGACCGTTTGTGGATTCCCATGATGCTGGAAGGCACTCGCTTCGACGGACGTTTCCTGTTCGATGACGACGCCATGCTGGGCTACGAAATCGACAACTAGGCCGCTCTCATTCGACTGCTCCCGCAGGTCTGCAAACTCGATCAGTCAACCGGTCGGTCGCGGCTTGTCAGTCTGATTGTCACCTTCGGGATCCAGTTTTTCTTGCGCCGCGCAATTCGCGCATCTTCGTCTTCACCCTCATAAGACATCACCGGCGCCCTTGTAAATGCCGCAGGTCGTTCATCAAGCGTGTTCATGTTGACGAGCCCCAACAGGGCACCGTCAATTTCACAGGTGAGATAGGTCAGTACGCCGCACTTCCTGCAAAAACAGAAGTCCGCCGACGCGGTGGCAAAGCGATAAATGCCCAGCTCATCAGAGTCATAAATGCTTACCTCGAGCTCGGCGCTGGGATGCGAGGCATATAGCCCGCCGTGGCGCGTGCAAAAACCACATCCGCAAAAACGCGCTGCCCAATCCGTAACCGGTACGTCGCCACGCAGTGTGAAACGAATATTTCCGCAGTGGCAACCGCCGACTACCTTGTTTGGCATCTTTTTTGACCTGTTTTTCGCGGCAAATATATACTAGCAGACACGCATGAAATTTAAGTCCGCTGACTTGTTCTGCAACTGACGGGGTTCCGCAGAGTTCGGCGCTGAAACCTATGAGCAGGCAGATCGTAGCTTTTCTGCCATAATCAAGCATTACCATGAATTCGACAGGCAAACTCTTCAGCCGTGCATACTTGCCGGTCATCGCATTCTTTTTCCTGGCTGCTTTTACTGTTTTTACGTTTTTCTATGCGCATCGGCTGGAACTGGCCAATGCCGAGATTCGCTTTCAGCAAGCGTCTGCTGATCGCGCCGCGGCGGTACAGCGACAGTTCGAACTTAGCATTGCCGCAGTCGATGTAGTTGGCACATTCTTCGATACGCGTCCCGGCGTCTCGGAGCAAGAGTTCCAGCGTTTCGTCGGCCCCATCCTTGCACGCAATCCTGCGCTCAGTGGTCTCAGCTATGCGCCGCTGGTTGATGCCTCCGTCAGAGACGAGTTCGAAGCACAGTCAGCAGCCGCGCATCCGGGTTTTCTGATAACCGAACGATTAAGACAGGGAGAAATGGTAGCTGCCGCCAACAGGCCGAGCTATACCCCCGTCCGCTATATCGTTCCGCTGGCGGGCAATGAGGCAGCGCTGGGATTCGATCTGGCTTCGGATTCGGCTCGCAGTCTGGCGTTGACCGCAGCCCGGCGCGCCAATGCAGTGCGTGCAACCGGACCTGTCATTCTGGTACAGGAAACCGATGCGGCCCTGTCTTTCCTGCTGGCACGGCCCGTTTATTCAGTTTCGCAAGGGCTCACGACGACAACCGCGGGTGACGCCGTTCACCTGGGTTACATCACGGCGGTCGTACGCTCAGGACGCCTGCTGCAAAGCGCGCTTTTGCAATTGCAGCCCGCCGGCGTTGATTTTGAAATTTACGATATTTCCGCGCGCCAGCAGCCGGTTTTCCTGGTCGCGCATCAATCGCGAACTCGCAACATCAGCGGAAATTCGAATGACACGTCCAGCCCTGCTTATATGACATCCACCGAATTTCAACTGGCTGGCAGGCGCTATCGCATAGAGCTGTCATCGGTACCGCAGGCCTTTGTCGCTCACATAGGGCTCGCAAACTGGGGCTTGTTGCTGGTCGGACTGGCCTTTGCGCTGGCAATCGCAGTTTTGCTCGGGATCACGCGTGCATCAGAATTGCAGCAACAAAAAAGCGCCGATGCCTTGCGAACCCTGTCACAGCGTCTGATCAATGTTCAGGAAAATGAACGCGCTCGTTTATCACATGAAATCCATGATGAAATTGGCCAGGCGATCACAGCTGTAAAGCTCAACCTGCACGCCCTTGGTGATGCCACTAAAGACCATGCAAAGCAAAACATTCTGGATGATTCAAACAATGTACTGGACAGGATCCTGCACCAGGTTCGGGATATCTCGCTGGATCTGCGTCCACCGATGCTCGACGATCTGGGGCTTGATGCCGCGCTTGGATGGTACCTGAAACGTCAGGTTGCGCGCGCTTCCCTGCAGCTCAATTACACCTTTGACAAGAATATCGGACGTTTACCGAAGTCTCTCGAAACATCGGTTTTTAGAATTGTGCAGGAAGCAACCACTAATGTGATTCGTCATGCGGAGGCGGACTCAATCACTGTCTCGGTTGCAATGGCTGGTCAGGATCTGGAAGTCAGCATCGCCGACGACGGCCAGGGCCTGCTCGCAGCAACAGGCTTGCAGGATGACTCGAATCTCCTGCGTGGTTTGCGACAGCGGACCAGCTTGTCAGGGGGGACGCTGGTGATCGATTCTGCGCCGGGCGGAGGCACAAAACTTGTCGGCAGATTTCCGCTTGCCAACCCGTCTTGAACAGAGCCCGGAGCTGACAGCGACCGGCATATTTACCAGACTGATCCCGCAATTGTCCGTGGCTCAGCCAGCGGCAGGCTCGGTGTCTGCGCCAGCTTGCCCGGTTTCGATCAGGTTCTTGAGCCGGTCTAACTGCTCTGCAAGTACCGACTCCACCGGTTTGGCCCAGGCATCCATACCATCCGGCAGGTAGCCGGTCACCGAGTAGCGCAGTTCCACGCGCGTGCCGGCCTCTTCTGCATGCAAATGCCAGCTCAGGCTGCCGGCGACCGCCAGACTTTGCAGCGGGCCCAGGCCGCCTTGCATGCGCAACAACCTGCCAGGCGCAGCAAACACGACTTCCATGTGCCGGACGCTGCCTCCATCGGGCAGGCGTTCACAAAAGCAGCCCATGGCTTTCGCTTCAATGTAAAGGTTGCTCGAGTCAGACGAGAAGGTGTGCGCCGGGTGCCACCAGTCACTGACCCGATTGATGAGGGCCGTATAAACCTCAAGCGGCTCTGCCATGACCGGCACTTCCAGCCTGAGCGTAAAACCGGCAGCCTCGGCCTTCACTATTTCCGCGTGCGCATCAGCGAGCGCGAAAACCCCAAGAACAGACACTATCAGTAGCATCTGGCGCCTGCGCGTAGTCGTAAACATTTGTATTAGACCTTTAAACTGGCATCACCAAGGTTCAGCATTATAGGCTTACACACCCGATTCACGCTTGTCGGAGAAAACCATGAACAGATGCAGCCCTTTGTTTCGCCTGGCCACAGGATTATTGCTTGCACTGGCGCTGGGCGCATGCAGCACAAACCCGGTTACCGGCGAGCGGGAAATGGTGTTCGTGAGCACGGAAGCAGAAAAAAGCATCGGCGCAGAGCATTACGCGCCCAGCCGGCAAATGCAGGGCGGCGATTACACCCTCGACCCCGTACTGACCGAATACGTTCAGGGCGTGGGACAAAAACTGGTGGCCGCCAGCAGGGAAGTCGCCGTGGTCGATCGGGACTTACCCTATGAATTCACGGTACTGAATAATTCGGTACCCAATGCCTGGGCACTGCCCGGTGGCAAAATCGCCCTGAACCGAGGGCTGCTACTGGAAATGAACAGCGAGGCTGAACTGGCTGCGGTCATGGGGCACGAAATCGTGCATGCTGCCGCCCGCCATGGCGCCCAGCAGATGTCCAAGGGCATGCTCCTGCAGGGCGCCGTGCTGGGTACCGCAATCGCGGCTCGTGATCAGGACTACGGCAATCTCATAGTCGGTGGCGCCAACATCGGTGCACAGCTCATCATGCAGAAATACGGGCGCGATGCCGAACGAGAATCCGACCGCTACGGCATGCTGTACATGTCGAAGGCGGGCTATGACCCGCAGGGCGCCGTTGATCTCCAGGAGTCGTTCGTGCGCTTGTCCGAGGGCCGGCGCACCGACTGGCTGTCCGGCTTGTTTGCAAGCCACCCCCCCTCGCAGGAGCGTGTTGAACTCAACAAGGCGTATCTGCAGGAACTGCCGCAGGGGGGCATTCGTGGAGAAGAGTCCTATGCCCGCGCCATAGGCGGCATCCGCCGCAATAAACCGGCCTATGATGCCTACGACAAGGGCCGCAAAGCCCTGTCCGAGGACCGGCCAGACGAAGCCATGGCTCTGGCCAATGAAGCTATAAGCATCGAACCGCGCGAGGGACATTTCTACGCCTTGCAGGGCGATGCCCTGCTCAGCAAAAAACGCTACCAGGATGCGAGAGCCCGCTATTCAACCGCTATCGAGCGCAACCCGCAGTTTTTTTATTACCCGTTGCAGCGCGGGCTTACTGCGTTGCAACTCAACGACCGGCGCAGTGCCAAGGCCGATCTCGAAGCGAGTATCGAGCTGTTACCGACCGCGATGGCTTACCATGGACTCGGCGTTATCGCCGAGCGTGACGGAAACCTGAACCTGGCCTTGCAGTACTACAAGGGCGCCGCTGGTTCCGATTCTGCGGTCGGCCAGCAAGCTTATCGCTCGCTGTTACGGCTCGACCTGCCGCGTAACCCGGGCCAATACCTGCAGATGCGAACGGGACTCGACAACCAGGGGCAGCTCATTGTCGAGATTGCCAACCCTACGCCGGCGGCAGTAGCCAATCTTGTCCTGGCGGTCAGGTATGCGGATGCCAATGGCCGGGTACAGCAGGTCAACCGGCGATTGCGCGGAGGTGTTGCGGCCAATCAGCGCGGCCAGTTCGCAACCGGTCTTGGCCCATTTGCCAATACGCAAGCCTTCCAGGCTGCGCTGGTTGCCGCCGCCATCGTGGAATGAGCCGGGAACAGGCGATGAGCGTTTTGATTCTGTTTAGCTAATCGCCACCGAAAAGTTTTTTTGCTTCATTCAGGGCGCGCTCCGTACGCGAGCGCGCATCCTGTGGCGGCGTATCTTGTTCAGCTTCTTGATTGTCCCGGGGAGCACCGCCGAACAGCGCTGCGAGTGCGTCCTTTGATTGTTGCTCCGCAGATTGTTCGCGGCCCGAAAAAGCGTCCGGATCCGGCGAGAACCAGTCGCAGAAATTGGCGCCCTGCTTGTTCTGCGGCGGATCCGCCCGCTCGTCGCTGCATTTGGCAATATACTTCGGCGCAAACTTGCGGCACATACGGCAACAATACAGATCAGAAAAACAATCCGGGCATTGCGACAGCCGCGACAAGGGGCGCGGAACATCCCGCAGCGACGCACCGCACTTCCAACACAAGAGTCCCATGTCACCGCTCCTGTAGATCCCCACTCGTCCTCGCCGGGCTTGAGTCCGACAAAAACGGCAAAGCCGCATCCAGAACTGCCGCCGGCGCTTCCAACTGAGGATAGTGGCCGACTTTATCGAGTTCAATGAGTAGCTCGCCCGGTAGCAGCTCGCGGTACCGTGCCGCCATCGCGGCACCGGAGACGGGGTCGGCCATGCCGACAATAAAACACCTGGCGCAGGTCGCGTCCGCCAGGGCGCTGACCCAGCGATCGCGATAGCGAGCGCGTTCATGCAAATAGCGAATAACCCGGTGCACCACTTTTCGGCCGCCGTTTTCATTGACCAATTGCCAAAGTACATCAAGGTCTTCACGCGTTGGCTGCGTTGCTGCCCCGAAGATCTTTTGCATGCTGCGATCGAAGCTGGCGCGCGTGATCAGGCGACCTGCCACCGCACCCAGCGGACTTGCGAGCAGCCTCTGGATAGGCAGCGGCCTTTGTGCCTCCGGAAATATGCCACCATTCAAAAGACACACTTTGTGAATTTGCAAAGGCAGTGCGCCTTCGTTGGCCCTGGCCAGGAGTTCCTGTGCAACCGTGTCGCCGTAATCATGCGCCAGCAGGCATGTCTCGCCGGGGGCATGTTCTGCCAGCACCGCTTGCCACAGATCCGCCTGATCGAAAATTGAATAGTGATAAGCCGCCGGTTTGGCCGACAGGCCAAAGCCCAGCATGTCTACAGCCAGTAAAGAATATTTGCCGGCCAGGGGCGCCCATAATCGATGCCAGTCCCAGGAACTTGTCGGAAAACCGTGTATCAGGGCAAGCGTCGGGCCGGAACCTGCCTGCCAGCAGGCCACCGGCATGCCCCGGTATTCGAATTCTCTGGCGCTGTTCCGCCATTGCCTGATTTGCATGCGCTGCACCCATACCGACCAAGGGCTGATTATGCCTCGTGAGCGGCGCCTGACCGGGTCAACCCAGCGCCTGCCCCGCCGTTGTAAACCTTGTACAGGCGTATTTTGCGGGCCGCAGGAGCAGATAGATGAGACACAAAACACACATGCATCAGGGGCGGAACCGGCCGGTCTCGCAGCACGCCTCAGCCAAGCGCTGCACAGACGACACCAACGTCTTTGCCATCCGTGCAATCAGGGCCGCCCTTGGCGAGCGCGCCCCGCACAGACGACGGACCAGGCTGCGCTCTGCGCCAGCCCGATCCACCGGCGCACACACAGGCCAGATAAGTCTCGCCGAGTTGTCCTGCAACCCTTACGACAGTTTCAGTTTCTAGCATCAGGCACCGCCAGCGCATCTGCTGCCCGCTTGTTTCCAGATTGATGATCAGGTTTTGCTGTGTCTGTCATGCCCGCGCTGCGGGGACGACACATGCCAGGCCCAAGACTAAAATGACAGCGATGTCAGGCCGATTATAAAAACACCTCTGGAATTTCAAGCCTTTAGCGTCTGAGCACTTAGCTTGGCTTTTGTTCTGCATCGCAGCATTTACTGGCTGTCTTTGACAACGTTGTCATGCCGGTTTATAAACCGGCCAAGGCGTCAGTTCGTTCTATGAATTATCAGAAACGCTCGCGAACAGAAATTACGCAATGCGGCACTGCAATTCCGGCATCGAAACGGCGTAGGTACCTGCATGGCAGGCAAAACAAATGACACCACCGCGTAACCTGCCAGGTCACGCGCGGTGCCAATGATTAAAACAGGCGTCAGATCAAGCAACCGCCGTCTCCACCTTCGAGGTAGAACTATGTCCACTTGCATGTTTTGGGGTAATGCTTCAACGGCTACCAGCAATCCAGTCGGAAATTTGCCCACATCAGGATGGAGCCGCGCGCTCCTGGCAATTATCACCAGCGGCATACTCGCTGCTTGCGGCGGGGTCAACGACGAGGCGCCGGCGGGCGATTTCGAGCGGGCCGTTCTCGAATGGCAGGTCGTATTTGAAGACAACTTCGACGGCAATGCCCTGGACACCAGCAAGTGGAACATCCAGACGGGAGACGGCACGGCCGAGGGCATCCCTGGGTGGGGTAACAACGAGCTTCAGCTTTACGCCGAAGACAACATTATCGTCGGCAATGGCGTCCTGACCATCCAGGCCCGCGAAGACGCTCCGGGCGAATACAGCTCGGCACGCATCAACACCAAGGGCAAGTTCGACTTCACCTACGGTCGCATCGAGGTGGGCGCGCGCCTGCCGGTGGGACAGGGCATGTGGCCCGCCGCCTGGATGCTGCACACCGAGGGCCTTTACGGGCCGTGGCCTGCGTCCGGTGAAATCGACATCGTCGAGGCCTTCAACCCCGGCAATGGCAACAACGACATCTCCAGCTCAATTCATTTCGGACTGGATGAGAGCAACAGGACCATACTCGGTTCGGCCTACAACCTGGGCCAATCCCCCGATCTCGGCTTTCACGTTTATGAAGTGGAGTGGGAAAAGGGCCAGATCCGGTTCTTTGTCGACGGACAGCATTTCCAGACCGTCAAGCAGGACAACTGGTACGCATACTTCAAGGCCGGCGCCGATGGCTTCTATGATGAAAACGGCGTATACAAGCTGGGCCTGGAAGCCGCGCCGTTCGACCAGCAGTTCCATCTCCTTCTGAACCTCGCCGTGGGCGGCGACCCTGTGGGCGCCCCGGATGGCACCACGGTATTCCCCCAGAATTATGAGATCGATTACGTGCGCGTGTATCAATGCGCCAATGCCAACCCAACCACCGGCCGTGGCTGTGGCCGGGCAGATCCTTCGGTCGTTCCGCTTGTAGACGATGATCCGCTCACAACAGCCGGTTTCGACATCTATAAAGACGGCCCCGAAGTGGTGGAGATCTCCCTGGGCCAGGAACAGGCGACAAATACCCTGCAGGTTGGCGAGTTCAACGGCAACGGCACGGTAATTACCAACGATCCCTTCTTCATAGACCCCGATGACGCCACCAACACGGTCTGGCATATCAACATTGCCGGCAGCGGTGGTGTTGGCAATGTGTTTATCGGGTCGGAAGTATTCGATGATGGCGCCTTGCTGGAGACGGGCTTTGACCTCAGCGGTGGTGATATCGCCGGCCAGCTGGTGTTCGACATGAAGGT
>JBFGOQ010000031.1:0-26077 GCA_041565075.1 Gammaproteobacteria bacterium | reverse complement strand
CGCCGGGGTTTTTTTATTTTCCCGCGGATGTCATGGCAAGCCATTCCCGTAGTATCTCCCGGGCGTCTTCCACACCCGTACGTTTCAGTGAAGACAACGCCTGCAGGCTCAGCGAAGCCTGGGCCGATTCCGCGTAGGCATCGGCTAGTGCTCGCTCCGTCTCCAGCAGCGCCTTAGCGACACCGCCACGCTTGAGCTTGTCGGACTTGGTCAGAAGTACATGTGCAGGACAGCCGCTCGCCATCGCCCAGTCCAGCATTTGCTCATCGAGCTCCCCGAGACCGCGTCGAATATCGACCACCAGCATCACGCCCGCGAGAGATTCTCGTGCCGCAAAGTAACTTTGCATCAGGGTGCGCCAATGCTTGCGAACCGCGGCCGGGACTCTGGCAAAGCCGTAGCCGGGCAGGTCGACCAGCCGCTGCTCGTCTGACAGGCCGAAAAAATTGATCAGCTGGGTACGGCCGGGCGTCTTGCTGGTTCGTGCCAGCGCCCGGCGACCCACGATAACATTGATGGCGCTGGATTTTCCTGCGTTGGAGCGGCCCGCAAAAGCCACTTCCAGCCCCGTGTCGGAAGGAAAATCCCGAGGCTTGTTTGCACTTTTTAGGAACCGGGCGGCCGGGAACTCAGTCATGATCTGTGCGGGTCGGATAAAGGCAGGGTTGGTGTACAATGCGGCCTTGCGTATTGTGTGGCTCAGTTTAGCACGCCAGCAATTTGCGCCTGGCGCGCTCGCGCCGGGGCCTGATTTGAAGCCTCAACATTAAGCTCGGAGCAAGGCATTGAGACAGTTATTAATGATCAGCCTGGTAATCGGCCTGTCACTGATGCACACCCATGCAGCAGCGGACGGGGATCCGGCTGCGGGCAAGGCAAAGTCCGCAACCTGCATGGCCTGTCACGGTGCCGACGGCAACAGCGCGAATCCTGAGTGGCCCAAGCTGGCAGGTCAGCATGAGAGCTACCTGGTCGCGCAACTGAAATCGTACCAGGAAGGCAAACGCGAGAACGCCCTGATGTCACCGCTGGCTGCGGGCCTGAGCGAAAGTGACATGGCTGATCTCGCTGCTTTTTACGCCTCGCAAGAACTGGCGCCCGGTAAAGCCGATCCCGCCCTGGTTGCAACCGGTGAACGTGTGTACCGTGGAGGCAATGCCTCGCGGGGTGTGCCTGCGTGCATCGCCTGCCACGGCCCGGCGGGCAAAGGCAATCCCTTGTCCCTGTACCCCAGTGTTGCGGGCCAGCATGCTACTTACACCTACATGCAGCTGAAGGCTTACGCGGACCAGCTGCGCAAGTCCGACCAGAACCAGATGATGCGCAATATTGCGGATCGTATGTCCGATTCCGACATGCGCGCCGTTGCCTCTTATATTCAAGGTCTGCGGTAATTCCTGGCATAGCAATCAATGTATTAACTCCTGAGGTTTGAGAATGAATAGATTCCCAGCAGGCTTGGCAACAACACTCATGCTGGCCTTGGTCCTGGCGGTGGGCTGCAGCGCGGATCAGCCCCCCGAAGAACCTGTCGAAGCTGCGAAAGACGCTGCGACCGAGGCTGCCGTAGCCGTCGAAGAGGCCGCGGAAGCGGTTGCGGAGGCTGCAGAGTCGCTGCCCCCGTCCGAAGTACCGGCAACCAATGAAGAACCGCCACCTGATGAAGACATCGTCGTGGCGCAGACAGAAGTGACCAGTGAGGCTGCCGCCCCCACGCCCGCGCGCCCCGCCCCATACCGCGTTGGCGATCACTACTCCCTGTTGAGTCCCGCGCAACCAACCAGTGTCGAGCCCGGCAAAATCGAAGTGACAGAAGTGTTCATGTATGGGTGCCCGCACTGCTACAACTTCCAGGCATTCGTCGAGAAGTGGCTGCCGCAAAAAGCATCGTATATCGAGTTGGTGAGGGTGCCGGCACTGTTTAACCGTCCCGCTAAAATCCATGCGCGTGCGTTTTACACGGCAGAGACGCTGGGTGTGCTGGAGCAATCACATCTGCCATTTTTCCGGGAACTGCATGCCAGTCGCAGACAGCTCGTCGAAGATGATGAACTGGCGGCGTTTTATGCAAAATTTGGCGTGGACGGTGACACATTCCGCAAGACTTTCAATTCATTTGCAGTAGACACCAAACTTCGGCGCGCAGAGTCTATCGGGCGGCGCTACCGGGTAACCAGCACGCCGACGGTCATCGTTCACGGCAAGTATGTGATAGATGGCGACAAGATCTCGACCTATGAAGAAATTCTGAAGGTCGCGGATTATCTGGCGGCAAAGGAAGCCGGGGGTGGCTGATACCAAGCAGGGCGCACTAAAAAAAGCCGGCTTAGCCGGCTTTTTTCGCCCTGATAAATCAGTCTGAGAGGTTTTTAAAGCCTGCCCTCGTGCACGATCTGCCAGCGCCTGGCCTCATCCTGGCGCCAGAACTGCCGCTTATTCACGCGCGCATTGAAATTGTTACTGCGGTAGTCCTGGGTAAAAGTCACGACAACCATTTCAGGCTCGTCCGGATAGCCGAGTACACCGAGATCCAGTAAGTCCACGCCAACGAAGGTCTTGCCCGCTGCAACCCGACGCTTGTATTCGGACCATTGCTGCTTGTTCATTCCGGGAACAGCGAAGTCGTCCGAATAATGGGACAGGTATGAATCAACGTCACCGCTTTCCCAATCGCTGCGCCATTGTTCAACGGCGGCCTCGATGCTGGCCTTGCGGGACATCAGCGCATCACGCTGGGTCCACGCCAGGTTCTCGCCTATCACGACCGGTGTCCTGGCGACGGACAGCATTGGCTCTACTTCCAGTAATTGTTCGTTAGTTAAGGCCACACACCCGTCGCTGTCCAGCGGTGGACGACTGTAAGTGTCACTGGCCACACCGTGCAACCAGATTCCGCCCCCCGTGCGTCCCAGGCGCTGATCCCAGGGATTAGGATAGTCCACAGGAAACGCCACGGGCCCATACTTGTCGGGCAAAGCATTACCTGGCAAACGCTCGGTGATGAAATACACGCCCAGCGGCGTGCGCCGGTCGCCACGTCTTTGCTTGCGTGTACCGTTTTTGCCGCCGGACACGTAGTAGTCTGCGACCAATTCAGGTTCGCCGGCCTGGTTCTTGAACACGAACAGCCGGTTACGGGCCAGATCAACGAACACCGCATGCGCCTGGTTGGCGGCGAAGCGCAGGAGTTGTTCCGGCACCCTGCCGGCTGGGTCGAAGCGGCTCTGGCGCCAGCGCTGACGCGCTTCTGAAAGCAGGTCATCAACCAAGGCACGCGGCAGACTCGATGCCGCCTCAACCGACAGCGGAACACCTGCGCGGGCCGACATCAGGTCACCATAAACCAGGTGCGCAAGTCGATAATTCGGCATGCCATTGACCACCGGCTCGAGTTCCTGAATTGCGCTTTCGATCTCTCCCAGGCTGAACAGATCAAGCGCTGTTACCAGGCGCGCCTCCGGGTCCTTGGGCATTCCTGCACGGGAATCCGCAATGTCCGCCATGGCAGGTGCTGCCAGGCTAATCAGCGCAAAGAAAATTAAAGCGTAGCGGCATCGCACCTAGGGAGCCCTCGAGACCTCGCGGGTGATTTTCCAATCACCGTCAATTCTTCTAAGCGTCAGTGTCTTGATTACTGAATCCTGGTAGCCAGTGGCAGAGTAATCCTGCTTGAATACTGCACGTGCCGAATCCGGGCCGCGCACATCGACAAAAAGATCGGCAATGTTTACCTGGATAAAAGCAGGCCGCGTCACCCGATCACGGCGCTGCTCGACCCATGCACTACGAGATAAACCACGACCCGGACGGAAATCAGGAGCGTAATAGGAAAGATAGGCGTCAACGTCCTGGCTCGACCAGGCGGCCGCCCAACTGCCTACCGCCTGGGCAACCTCGTTGGCTGCTGCCTGCTTACCTGCCGCACCGGCCTCGCTTGTCGCGGCGGCAGGCTGTGCCGGCGTCTGCGCCTGTGCGACTGGTTCAGGGGTCACCGGACGCGGTTCCGGTTTTACCTCTGCCGTTACTGGTGTCTGTACCGGTGTCGGTACCGGTGTTGGTGTTGGTGTTGGTTGTGCGGCGGTGCTTGCTGGCGCTGCCGGCGGTGGCGTTGCCGACGCGGTTGCGGTCTGGGCGGGTGCGGCAAACAGTGCATTCATTTTGGACAGTTTCAAACGTGCGGATTCGTTGCTTTGGTTCTCCTGCAACGCCCGGCTGTACGAATTACCCGCCATTTTGGCGTAAAGGTCACCCAGGTTTTCGTGCGCGGTGGAATAACTCGGGTGCGTTTGAATAGCCGCCAACAACGAGTCACGTGCTTTGTCGTAATCGCCGCGCTGCGCGAACAAGACTGCGAGGTTATTGTAGGGCTCGGGAAGCTCGGGATAATCCTGCGTGAGTCCCGCGAATACTTCGATAGCACGATCGTCCTCGCCTTGTTCGGCGTAGACAATACCCTTCAGAAAACGGAGTTCCGCATCATCGGGCGAAGCCGCCAGCAGGGTATTGATTTCCTGCATGGCTTCATCGTAACGCCCCTGGATAATCAGCTCCTGGGCGGCCTCGCGATCGGCCAGCCCCACCAGTGGCGTGATGCCAAGCAGCGCCCCAACGAGGATGGCCGCCAAACGGTTTCGCAACATTATCAATCTCCACCAGAAATCAGACAGAAAAGCTTAACAGGATTGTTACAACAGGTCGCCAATTCTCATTATGCAACGGTCATTCTCGGTGCCGGCAGGTGCAGACAGCGCTTGCTTGCCGCATCCACCGGGATTCATGCAGACTTCGTCGATCCACCGGCCGGTCAAAAGCCCCGCCTCTGATTACGGAGTACCCGCCTCGTGAAACATGCAGAAATACCCAAGACGCTTGAATTGTACCGAAAGTTTAGTCGTTTCCCCATGGGTAAGTGGTTGTTTTCGAAGGCTGTATGCCTGAAAGCTCCGTATTTTTCCACTATTTCACCACGATTTGCCGAGCTTGGGCAGGGCAAGGTCCGGGTGACGATGAAGAATCGCCGCCGGGTCCGCAACCATCTGGGCACGGTACATGCTATCGCGATGTGCAACCTCTGCGAGCTGGCAGCCGGCACGATGACCGACGCCTCAATGCCTGCGGATATGCGCTGGATTCCCAAGAGCATGACGGTCGAATACCTCAGTAAGGCACAAACCGATCTCGAAGCCCGAGCGTATTTGGCGGCGCCTGTCCAGGCCGGCCAGGCCCACGAGCTGCCAGTAACAACCGAAATTGTCGACAAGGCCGGTACAGTGGTCATGCGGGCCGAGATCAAAATGTGGATTTCACCCCGCAAACCTGCGGCCAGCAGATAAAGCCCGGGAGCCGCGACCTTATTGTAAAAACTCGACTGACAAGGACATTGCAAACGGGTAAAACT
This sequence comes from Gammaproteobacteria bacterium, assembly GCA_041565075.1. Taxonomy (GTDB): domain Bacteria; phylum Pseudomonadota; class Gammaproteobacteria; order Steroidobacterales; family JABDLF01; genus JABDLF01. Next base: position 20,679 of record JBFGOQ010000031.1, on the reverse strand, counting down.
CGGGTCAGGCATCGCCCTGCATGGGGTCGCATCGCGACCCGCGCCCGCCGGGGGAGCAGCCGGACGCAAAAAAACAATATATCGGAGAGCGTGTAATGGAGCGCAGGCTGAATACGCGACAAAAGGCGGTCACCCGGGTTTACCTGCGGGTGCCCGGCGGCAGATTGCGGCGTTGTAAGACAGCGAATCTGAGTCCGGCCGGCGTATTCGTGGAAGCGGACTCTCTGGACCTCCCTCGTGGCCAGCTGGTGGATCTGATTTTTGTATTGGGTCTGCAGCCTGTTATCAAGATCAAACGTCGCAAAGCCATCGTTGCTCACGTGTCGCGACGTGGCGCCGGCATGACCATTGACAGCCCCGAACACTTCAAGTTTGCCGCGGGCAGCCGGATTCGCAAAGACCGTCGGCTCAGCTGACCACCCGGTCCCGCAGTATCTGCGCGGGTCAGTGGCAAAACTAATCTACTGCATCAGCATGCCGATGGCGACGCCGGCGATCGCCGGTGTCACCAACCAGCGTCTGACGACAGCCGAGATGACGGAATTGTTAGCCTTTTTTGCCGGGTGCCGGTTACCCAGCCATTTCAGTCCGAGTAAGAATTGAGTTTGCGGCAAGATCTCGCCGCTTGCATCGTAATGAACACTTAGCCGTCCGATCTGAATAGTCATGTCTCGTTCCCCCATTAGCAGCGGGCCGGTCCATGTGCCCCTTTGCTGATCCTGGGTTGCAGTGTGCTCGCGAAGCAGCGGCGAAGTAATCCGGGGGAATACCCAAAATCCGCCGGGTTTTCCCCCACGCATGACTGGGTGAAAACCCCTAGCCGAACTGACAAGCCATTGAAATACTTATTGAGCGAAGACGGCTGCTTGTGCGGCCGCTATTGAGGCGGCTCGCGATAATTCGCAGCGAGACCGTGGGCCCGGTTGACCTCCGCAGCTTGCCGGACACCCGCGGCATCACCCCACTTCCGAACGCTCCCGCCATAGCAGAAACAGCGCCGGAACAACCAACAGCGTCAACACTGTCGCACTGACCATGCCGCCGACCATGGGTGCAGCGATGCGACGCATGACCTCAGACCCGGTGCCACCGCCCAGCATGATCGGCAGCAGGCCCGCGATGATCGCAGCAACTGTCATCATGATTGGGCGCACGCGCAGCAAGGCGCCATCGACAACGGCCTGCCGTACGTCTTCCGACGTAAGCGTCCGCCCTTCGGCTTGCACCGTCATTTTTCGATGGCGTATGGCGATATTCAGATACACAAGCATTACCACACCAATTTCGACGGCTACGCCAGCGAGCGCGATGAAGCCGACGCCCACCGCCACTGACAGGTCGTAATTCAAGAGGTACAACAGCCAAATGCCGCCGATGAGCGCCATCGGCAACGTACCCATGATGATCGCGACCTCGGCGAAGCGCCGGAAGGTGAGATACAGCAGCAAGACGATGATGCCGAGGGTCAACGGCCCGACGACGGACAAGCGCTCTTTTGCGCGCTGCATGTACTCATACTGTCCGGACCAGCCAAGCGCGTATCCCGCCGGCAGGTCGACGAGGTCAGTAACCGTGCGCTGCGCTTCGGCAACGTACGAACCCAGATCGCGACCGGTGATGTCAACGTAGGTCCACCCGTTCAATCGTGCGTTCTCGCTTTTGATCATCGGTGGCCCGTCGACGACCTGCACATCCGCTACGTCGGCCAGCGCGATTCGGGCGCCTTGCGGCGTGACGATCGGCAGCAGCCTGAGATTTTCTACCGAATCACGAACGCGTTGCGGATAGCGCAAATTAACCGGATACCTCTCCAGGCCCTCGACCGTTTGCGTGACGTTCATGCCGCCGATCGCGGTGCGTACTACGTCGTGGATGTGAAGGACGTTGAGCCCGTAGCGTGATGCGCGGTCGCGATCGATATCGACGTCGACATAACGGCCGCCCGCCACGCGCTCCGAATACACCGAGGCTGTGCCCGATACGTTTGCGAGCACGCGCTCGAGATCTTTTCCTATGCGCTCGATAACCGCCAGTTCCGGGCCCGACACCTTGATGCCTACCGGTGTCTTGATGCCGGTGGCCAGCATGTCAATGCGCGTCTTGATCGGCATTACCCACACATTGGTGAGCCCGGGAACCTTCACTATGCGATCGAGTTCGGCGCGCAGTGCATCGTGCGTCATGCCCTCCCGCCATTCTTCGTGCGGCTTGAACTGAATCACCGTCTCGATCATGGTCAGCGGTGCCGGATCCGTTGCGGTTTCGGCGCGCCCGATCTTGCCGAACACGCTTTTGACTTCGGGCACCGTGCGAATCATCTTGTCGGTCTGCTGCAGTAGCTCGCGCGCCTTGTCGATCGACAAGCCGGGGTACGTTGTCGGCATGTACATGAGATCGCCTTCGTCCAGCGGCGGCATAAACTCCGAACCGAGCCTGGTTGCCGGCCACAAACCGACGACCAGAATGACGAACGCCATGATCAGCGTCGCTTTTGGAAAGCGTATGACACTGTGGAGGATTGGTTGATACGCGGCAATCAGCAGCCGACTGATCGGGTTCCTGTGCTCCGGTGTTACCTTGCCGCGGATGAAATAGCCCATCAACACGGGCACCAGAGTGATCGAGAGTCCCGCGGCGGCGGCCATTGCATACGTCTTGGTGAATGCCAGCGGCGCAAATAGCCGGCCTTCCTGCGCTTCCAGCGAAAACACGGGCAGAAAGCTCAGCGTGATGATGAGCAGCGAGAAAAACAGCGGTGCGCCGACCTCGCTGGCCGCTTCGCCCATGATGCGCCAGCGGTTCTCGTCCGTCAGCGGTTCCCGCCCGATGTGCTTGTGCGCGTTCTCGATCATGACGATGGCCGCATCCACCATTGCGCCTATCGCGATCGCGATGCCGCCGAGCGACATGATGTTGGCGTTGAGCCCCTGCAGGCGCATGACGATAAAGGCGACCAGGATCCCGACCGGGAGGCTCAAGATGACGACAGCCGACGATCGCAGGTGAAACAGGAATACGGCACAGACGAGCGCGACAACTAGAAACTCTTCGATCAGCTTGCGCTGAAGCGTTTCGACTGCACGCTCTATCAGCGCGGACCGATCGTAAGTCGTGACGATTTCTACACCATCGGGCAGGCTACGCCGGAGTTCTGCCAGGCGTTCTTTTACGGCCTCGATGGTTGTAGAGGCGTTCTCACCCCAGCGCATGACGATCACGCCGCCGACGACTTCACCTTCGCCGTCGAGTTCGGCGATGCCGCGTCGCATCTGCGGACCCAGTCGCAGTTCCGCAACGTCGGACAACAAAACCGGCGTACCATTAGTGTCAACACCGAGTGGAATTTGCGCGAGGTCATCGAGACCCGACAGGTACCCCGTGGCACGCACCATGTACTCGGCCTCGCCCATTTCGACAACTGAGCCGCCAGATTCCTGGTTGCCCTCCTGAATGGCCGTCTTGATGTGTGCGAGCGGCATGCCGAACGCACGCAGTTTGTCCGGGTCTACGACGACCTGGTACTGGCGCACCATGCCGCCGATGGTCGCCACTTCGGCAACGCCTGGCACCGTTTGCAGTTCGTATTTCAGGAACCAGTCCTGCAGGCTCCTCAGTTGCGACAGGTCATGCTTTCCCGTTCGGTCGACAAGTGCGTATTCGTATACCCAGCCGACGCCCGTGGCGTCCGGACCGAGCGCCGGTTTGGCGGAGTCCGGGAGCTGGTTGGCCGCCTGGCTCAGGTACTCGAGGACGCGAGAGCGTGCCCAGTACAGGTCCGTGCCGTCCTCGAAAATGATGTAAACGAACGAGTCGCCGAAGAACGAATAGCCGCGTACGGTCACCGCTTTCGGCACCGCCAGCATGGCCGTGGTGAGTGGGTACGTGACCTGGTCCTCGACCACCTGCGGGGCCTGGCCGGGAAACGAGGTCTTGATGATGACCTGGACATCCGACAGGTCCGGCAGAGCATCCACCGGGGTTTGCCGCAGCGAATAAATCCCCCAGGCGACCAGGAACGTCGTCGCCAGCAACACCAGGAAACGATTTTGAATCGACCAACGTATGACCGCGCCGATCATTGCGGATGACCCTCGTGATCCTTGGTCGTCCCGTGGTCCATCTGCGAATGCTCTGACTGACCGTTATTGGGCATTACCTCAGGCGACGGATCACTTGCGCCGCTCGACTGAAACCGCTCCAGCGCAACGTCTATATTCGATTCGGAGTCGATCAGGAATTGCCCGGAGGTGACTACTCGCTCACCGACAGTGACGCCGCGGCGGATTTCGACGCGAGCGCCGGACTCGATGCCAATCTCGACGGGTTGCGCACGGAAGCGCCCGTCGCCCAGAGAGACGACGACACGACTGACTTTGCCCCCACGGATCAGCGCTTCACGTGGCACATGAACGACCGCATCGGTCTCGGTGCCGAATATCACGACCCGCGTGAACATGTTCGGCCGTAATACCTCATCGGCGTTGTCGAATCGCAAGCGTACCTTGAGCGTTCGAGTCCTCTCGTCGAGCTCCGGATAAACGTAGTCGACGGTCCCTTGCCAGCGCTTCCCCGGCAGATAGTCGAGCTCCACGTCGGCACGCTGGCCGGGCCGAACCCACGCCGCCTGGCGCTCGAAAACTTCGGCCAGCACCCAGACCTGGTCCAGTTTGGCGATCGACATGATGTCCGTTGCCGGAGTGACGTAGATGCCCTCGCGCACACCGAGGTGCGCGACGACTCCGTCGGATTGAGCAAACACCTGGATATGCTGTCGAACGCGGCGATTGCGTGCCAGCCGATCAATCTCGGTCTGACTTACACCGAGCGCCAGCAGCCGTTGCCGTGACGCATCCGCAAGTCCTTGTACCGCGCTTCCCGAGGTCGCGAGAAACTCTTGCTGAGCATTAACGAGCGCGGGGGAATAAAGCTCGAAGAGCACCTGGCCCTGCTTGACCGGATCGCCGGTGGCATTGACCGCGAGCTTTTCGATCCAGCCATCTACCCTGGTGTGAACATGGTGGACGGTATCCTCGTCGTAACCGACGTAACCAACGGTTTCGATGCGTCGTGACAACACACCCCGTTCGGCAGCAGCCGTGCGGACACCGAGGTTGTTGATGATGACGGGGTCGATCGACACCACTCCCGATTCGCCTGCCTGGTCGGCGTATACCGGCAGCAGGTCCATGCCCATCGGGGATTTGCCGGGCTCGTCGCGCCGAAAGTTCGGGTCCATCGGCGCGACCCAGTACAAAACCTCGCGCTCGCCGCTCATGGTCTTGCCGGCCCCGTCGTCACTTTCAGACGACCAGAAACGACCAGCGCCGAAACCAAATATAAGCGCCCCCAGTATTGCGGCGGCGAGGATCGGGAATTTTTTCATTCGGGAAGCCCTCCCAGGTTGGCAATCACCGCGTAGCTTTGCGCTCGCTCGGATTGCAGTCGAACAACATTCAACTGCGCGTCCAGCCGGTCAATGACGCCGCGCATGACATCGGCAAAATCACCGGCGTCGCTGCGGTAGGCATTGAGCGCAGCGCTCGCCTGATCGTCGGCCAGGACGAGGATGCGCTGTTGGTAAAGATCAAGTCGGCGATCAAGCTCCCGCCAACGGGCGAGTTCCGTTTCAAGCTGGCTTGCGAGTCGGCGCAACAGTTCTTTGCGGGACTCGAGCGCTGCGCGCCGCTCGCTTAACGCGGCGGCTAATCGCCGGTCCTGGCGATTCTTGCGAAAGAGCGGCAGATCGACGGTGACAGACAGGCTGACAAAATCCGAGCGCGGGCTGCCGTTTGGCAACAGACCGTCGCGATAACCGTAGCCCAGATCGACCGCCCACCCGGGTTTATTGCGCTCTTCGGCAAGGCGAACACCGGCCTCGCGCGCGTCGATCCTTGCATCTGCCGCTTGCAAGGCAGGATGCCTGGACAACTGTTCGTTCAGAAAACCGTCGTCGGGAACGGCCGTCCAACCCGGCAGCTGCGTCGCAATGGCTCGCCGCGATGCACCACCCACCCATTGCGACAGCGCTGCCTGCGCGCGTGCCCGCTCCTGCTCAATACCTATGAGCCGCTCATCGAGGCGACTCAATTCGAGCTCCGCCAGTAGCACGTCCTGTCGGTCCTTTTTGCCGACGGAATAGAGCGACCGGGCTACCGTGACCAGATCCTGGAAGTACGGCCGGGAATCGGTCGCGACCGAGTGTGCCCGGTCCCAGTACCAGGCATTCAGCCAGACTCGGCGGACAGCTGTCAGAACATCCCGCCTGCGCGCGTCCGCACTCCGGCTCATCTCCGCCGACATCGAGCGATACTGCTGCATGCTGACCGACCGGGTCTTTCCGGGAGGAAACGCCTGGCGAACACCAACCTGTCCCTGCGTCATGCCTTCGGTTGAGAAACCGCCGGATTCCAGTGGAAAATTAGCCAGCCCCAGCCGCAAGGTCGGATCTGGCAGCTGCCCTGCGGCCACAGCTTCTTCAGCGAGGGCATCAGCCGTCGCCATCAATGCTGCCTGCCCCGGTTCGCCGTCGAGCGCCAACGCTTCGGCTTCTTGCAAGGTGAGCGGCAGGTGCTGTTGCGCCGCTGCAGGCGCAAGCAGGCAACAAGACATCAACCAGGCGGCGAAATGCACGCGCCAGGCTGCTTGGAATTTATTCGGGTGGGGCGCCGCCCCACGGATTGCACACATCAAAACGATCTCCTACGTGAGTCACCGACAAGAACCGGTATCGCGCGAAGAGTTCGTTAATCGAGATAGACGCAGTAGAGAACGTTGAGGGGTGTCTGTGTGCCAGGTGGCGGGCTTCGGGTGCGTGGCCAGCCTATAAAATGAGCCGATGGTGAAACTGAAATCTTAAAAATGGCGGGAACGACGACCGGCGGCAATTCAGCCGGCAAGTCCTTGACGGCAAGCTTGAAAGTGCGGCCGTCGTAATTGAGATCATTTAAAAAACTGCAGTCATCCGCGCTCGTTACGCAAGGTGCCTCGTCCACCGCCAGGTGTTCAGCCGGTTCATGGCCGACATGCTGGCTTATGTGCTCGGGCGGGCAATGGGGGCAATCATGATCATCATTAGTATCAAGGGCCACAGCGCAAGGCTGCAGAATGAGATTGAGGCACGCGATGACGAGGCCTGCTGCGGCGCTGCTGGCGGGCCGGCTTTGGTGATTACGAAATGTGGCAAATGCCTTCAAATCTCTATGACCTTGGCGAGTGTCCCAATACGCTAGCAACCTGGAGCGGATAAGCCCATCGTGGCTTTTACCTATAGTTACCGGTCATTTTGGCCACGAACAGTAGCAAGTCAAATATACAGGGCCCTTTTAGACATAATCGCTCCATAGGTGATTCGTTTCAATTGCACCGTCGATATCAGTGAGAATGATTGAATGACGCCAGCCGTCAAGCGCTGTGAAGCCGTGACCCCGGGTCCCACGCTGGCGTGTCAGCAATCTTGATCGAAGCGCAAAAATTGGCGCGCCCGAGAGGATTCGAACCTCTGACCCCTGCCTTCGGAGGGCAGTTCTCTATCCAGCTGAGCTACGGGCGCTGATGACTGTGGTGCAGTTACGTTCCTGCTTATTCTAACGGGTCGTGCTGCGCACGACAGCAGTACTCCCCTCGCTGCGCTCGGGCCCGGCCACTCGGCGATAGCCTCGTGGCGTTCGGGCGGGCGAAAGCAATGCTTTCGCTTTGACCGCCCTCACCCAGCTGAGCTACGGGCGCTGATGACTGTGGTGCAGTTACGTTCCTGCTTATTCTAACGGGTCGTGCTGCGCACGACAGCAGTACTCCCCTCGCTGCGCTCGGGCCCGGCATAGTAGTCTCTCCTGCGGTTTGAAGCACCTGCTGTCCTGGTGAGTGGGCAACTTTATAGCCCATACCAAACTGGCTATACTGCGCTCCCCTTTTGCTGGTTTTCCGGAGTTATAGTGAGCCACGACCGCAAATTCTTCGACACCTTCATGCTTATCCTTGGCGCTCTGGTGCTATTTGCCGTCGCCATGATCGTGCTGTCCGAGATCATCGGCGGCCGCACCCAGGAGGCTTTCATTTCGGAAGATCCGGCGGTGATCGGCATGACCGAGGAGCGCATCAAACCGTTTGGCACGGTTGTGGTTGAAGGCCAGGCGGAGCCTGCTGCGACGCCACCACCTGCCAAAGAGCCGGTGGCTGCGGTCGTTGCGAAACCTGCGCCCGAGACCGTCGCGGTCGCCGCGATTTCCGGGCAGGAAATCTACAACAGCGCCTGCATGGTTTGTCATATGGCAGGCATTGCTGGTGCTCCGAAAGTGGGCGATGCCGGCGCCTGGACCGAGCGCATCGCCCGGGGCACCGATGCGCTTTATGCCAATGCTATTAACGGCTATCAGGGTCCCGCAGGGGTAATGCCCGCCAAAGGCGGGCGCGTCGATCTTAGTGATGAAGCGGTTCGCGCGGCTGTCGACTACATGATTGAAGCGAGCCAATAACTACTATCCGGCCTGTAAAAGCCGCCTGCGGGCGGCTTTTTGCATTGTGCTGCTCAATCATGACCATAATCACCGGGCATAGTGAAACGACGATATGCGACCGCCTCGGCAATATGCGTCTTGTTAATCCGCGTCGCACCTGCAAGATCGGCAATGCTCCGGGAAACTTTTAGCACCTTGTGCGCTGACCGCATCGACAAGCCATAGCGGGCCACCGCGCGCGATAAAGTGGCTTCAGCTTCTGTCCGTGGGCGGCACCATAATCTAACGCCGTCGCTGTCCAGCAAGGCGTTCGGCATGCCCTGGCGGGCAAGTTGGCGTTCACGCGCTTCGCGCACCCGCTTGGCTATAAGGGCGCTGGCTTCACCGCCGCCCGGCTCGTCCAGCAATATGTGTTCGGGCGGCCTGCTGACATGAACCTGAATGTCCAGGCGATCAAGCAACGGACCGGACAATCGGTGCCGATATCGCTGCACCTGATCAGAGGTGCAACGGCAGCGGCCGCGCCGATCACCCAGGTAACCGCATGGGCATGGGTTCATTGCTGCCACTAACTGGAAGCGCGCAGGAAAAGTCGCACTGCGCATTGCCCTCGCGATGCGCACCACGCCTGTTTCCATAGGCTCGCGCAGGACTTCCAGTACGCGACGTCCGAATTCGGGGAACTCATCGAGAAACAACACGCCGTTATGCGCAAGCGAAACTTCGCCGGGGCGCGGAAAACTGCCGCCGCCGGCCATGGCTGCTGCCGAAGCTGTGTGATGCGGGGCGCGGAACGGCCGGACGCCATACGCGTTCAGCCGAACCCTTTGGCCGTGCAGGGAAGCGATAGCTGCCACTTCCAGGGCCTCCGGATCCGTCATCGGCGGCAGGATACCCGGCATGCGGCTCGCCAGCATGCTCTTGCCGGTGCCGGGTGGACCGGCCATCAGCAAGCCATGGGCACCAGCAGCAGCGATCTCCAGCGCGCGCTTGGGAATGTCCTGGCCAAGAACATCAGCCAGATCCGCAGCAATTGCTGGAGACTTGCAGATGTCCGGTCTCATAACACGAGCGAGCTGGCTTTTCTCCGCCAGGTGCGCCGCCACTTCCAAAAGGTGCCGGCCAGCAAGAACCTCGGCACACTGCACAAGCGCTGCTTCCTGTGCAATGCCCGCCGGCAGGACCAGCCGTCGGCCGCCCCTGGTTGCCGCCATGGCCAATGGCAGGGCGCCAGGAAAACCACGCAGCGTCCCGTCCAGTGACAGCTCACCATAGAGCTCCAGCTTGTCGAGGCTGCCGCCCGGCAACTGTCCGGACGCAACCAGGATGCCGATGGCAATAGGCAAATCAAATCGCCCGCCCTGCTTTGGCAGGTCAGCGGGTGAGAGATTAACTGTGATACGCCGTGCAGGAAATTCAAATCGTGCATTGATGATCGCTGATCGCACCCGGTCCTTGCTTTCGCGGACGGCGGCTTCCGGCAATCCAACTATGGACAGCGATGGCAAGCCGTTGCTGAGATGCACTTCCACGCGCACCAGGGGTGCCGCCAGGCCATCCATGGCCCGACTGAAGACAGTCGCGAGTGTCATCATTGCCCTCCATGGCAATTGCCTGCAGGTTCCTACTTTGCTGATTTTTTCCTGGTAGTTTTTTTGATCTTGGCTTTCTTGGTAACTGTTTTCTTGCGCGCACCGCGCGCCGGCCGTGCTTCCATCGCAGCGATGCGCGCTTCAAATTCCTTGAGCCGCTCGCGCGTGCGCGCCAGTACCGCACTTTGCACCTCAAATTCCTCGCGCGTGACGAGGTCCAACTTGCCAAGCGCCGTGCGCAGCACGGCCCTGAAATTACCCTCCAGGTCTTGCTGCAAGCTTTTGAGCCCGCCGGGCACTGCTTGCGACAATTTCTGGGCTAACTCATCTATGAATCTTGGATCCACTGACAACCTCCATCAGTTTGCGGACTGGCCACCTCTCATCAAGCTTAGCCTGCATGGCCGCAACCGCAAAACACCTTGATCACGCCTGCCGTTGTCGAAACCTGCCGGCGCGCGGCCAGACCATTGGCCAGCTTTGAGACGCTCACCGGTAGCGGAACGACCTGGCGCCACTGGCGCGGGCCGCCCGGCCCCGGCAGCCCGCCCGCAAATGCTAGACTCAGGGCAAGTTACCCAGAGGAGTTGAGTGTCCGTGAAAATGGTCACCGCCATCATCAAGCCATTCAAGCTCGATGACGTACGCGAGGCCCTGGCGCAAATAGGTGTCCAGGGCATCACTGTGACGGAGGTCAAGGGATTCGGGCGCCAGAAAGGGCATACTGAACTGTATCGTGGCGCCGAGTATGTCGTGGACTTTCTGCCCAAGCTCAAGCTCGAGCTGGCTGTTGACGACACACTGGCCGAGCAGGTCATTGAGACCATCATCGCCGAGGCACGCACCGGCAAGATTGGTGACGGCAAGATCTTCGTCAGCGATCTTGAACAGGTGATTCGCATCCGCACGGGTGAAACCAATGCCGAGGCGTTGTAGTCATAAAGTGCCGTGAGGTACCACTTGTGAAAAATACCGTTTATCTGTCAGGTCTGCTCATTGCTCTCGGCATGTCAGGGCAGGCCACAGAAGTATTTACAACCACGGGATCCGCGGGAGAAGTCGTATATACCGACCAGTATTCCCAGGGAGCACGGCGAATCCTGGTGCGGACCGCGCCGCCACCCATTAATAATGAAACGCAGACTGCGACGAAACCCGCATTCGAGGAAATGTCGCCCTGTGATCAGGCCAGGCACATAGTCAGAAAATACGACAATGCCGAAGTTCTGGCCGAAAAGGATGAGGATGGCAATATCCGCATTCTAGATGCAGAGGAAGCCCGTGCGATGCGCGAGCAAGCACGCGCGGACGAGCAACGCCTCTGCAAGGAGCAGAGCGATGAATAAACCTGGATTGGTCGCCGTCTTGACGCTTCTGCTTGGCCTGCAGGCTGCCAATGCAGGTGACGTATATCGCGAGATAGACGCACAGGGCAACATTGTATACAGCGACCGGCCAAAAAACGCCAATGCTGCACAGCTCAAAATCGAAAGCAAGAAAACCGACGCGGCTGCTATCGAGAAGCAGCGGCAGGCGCGGATTAAACAGAGTGAAGAGCGCGAACGCAACCGCGCAAAAATAGCGGAAGAAGCTGAACGCAAGCGCGACGTTTCAGCACAACGTGCCGCAAATTGTGAAAAGGCTCGTGCCTATCAACAACGGGTGGAAACTGCACATCGACTCTATGACGTGGATGGTGAAGGCAACCGCACTTACTATTCGGCGGAGGACCATAGCGCTGCACTGGCAAAAGCACGCGCTCAGGTCAGCGAATGGTGCGATACTGACTAATTCTTGCAACTGATCATGCGCCGCACTTAGTTGTCTTTGCATATTTATCTGTGAAGTCCCTGTCATGCAATCTGATAGAACCTGCTAATGAAAACCGGATTTATCGGCCTTGGTGCTATGGGCTGGCCCATGGCGTCGCGCCTGCACGCAGCTGGCCTGCTAACCGGCGTATTTAACCGCAGCGGCGCACGCGCTCATGAGTTTGAGGCCGCAACCGGTTGTGCCGTGGCCAGTTCGGTATCTGAACTGGCCGCCCTGTGCGATTGCGCGGTGCTTTGCGTTACAGCCGATGAAGATGTTTTGGCACGCGTTGGTGAACTTGCGGCAAGCATGCGGCCCGGAGATCTTGTCATCGACTGCTCAACGGTAAGCGCAGACACGGCGCGGGCAGCACATGAAAAATTAGCCCGCGCGGGAATTGGATTTCTGGATTGTCCTGTCAGCGGCGGCACCGAGGGCGCCAGGATCGGCAGCCTCGCCATCATGGTGGGTGGATCGAAGCATGATTTCGCACGGGCACAAGCAATTCTGGAAATTCTGGGAGCCCGGATAGCTCACATGGGGCCGGCTGGCGCCGGCCAGGCGACCAAGGCCATCAACCAGGTGATGGTGGCAGGTATCAACCAGACGGTGACAGAAGCCCTGGCATTCGCTCGGGCCGAGGGCCTGCCCATAGACAAAGTGGTGGACACACTGGGCGCAGGAGCCGCGAGCAGCTGGTTCCTCGCACATCGTGGCAAGACCATGGTCGCAGGTGAGTATCCGCTGGGATTCAAAGTCTCGCTGCACCGCAAAGACCTGGAAATCTGCCGGTCAATGGCGGCCGCGCACGGCGCCAACTTGCCACTGGTGGAAATGACCCTGCTGCATTATCGGCGGCTCGTTGAGCATGGACACGCCGACCAAGACATCTCATCGCTGTATACGCTCAAGCACAAGTTGTTTGCAGGCCGTGATGAAAGGAAATCCAGCAAGAATGGCTAAGCGCGAAGAGTCTGAGAGTCCCACAGGCAATTTTTTTCTGCCCGATTTATGTACCCCGATCATGGTCTTCGGCATCGTTCTGGTCGCGGAACTGGTCTCTATAATCATGAGCCTGGCACGCTATCAGTCTGTCGGCGCGTTCTGGACCGACCTTGGCAAGTCATCCCTGTTCCTGTTATGGATCGGACTCGGTACCGCGCTGGTGCTCTGCCAGGCCAGACCAAGACTGGCGCGAATGTCGGTACCCGCTGCCACGGTCGTTTGCCTCATGCTGATGCTTGCGACTACGGCACTGGTCTCAGAAGCAGCTTACTGGGCCGGGCGTTTCAGCGGCAGTGCATCACTATTGTCCACCGGGCATGCCCAGTTTCTGCTGCGCAACCTCACTGTTTCGCTGATTGTTGGCGCAATGCTGCTTCGTTACCTGTACGTCAGCAGCCAGTGGAAACGTAACGTAGAAATGGAAGCGCGTTCACGCATCGAGGCCTTGCAGGCGCGGATCCGCCCTCATTTCTTGTTCAACAGCATGAATACTATCGCCGCGCTCACCCGCTCCAGCCCCGAGACAGCAGAACAGGCGGTCGAGGATCTTGCCGATCTCTTTCGTGCCAGCCTCAGGGAAACGCGCACCCAGATACCACTGCGCGAAGAACTTGAAGTCGCACAGCTTTATCAGCGCATCGAACAACTTCGACTTGGAGAGCGCCTGGTTGTGAAATGGGACGTCGACGCCCTTCCCATGGGCCTGATGGTCCCCAGCCTGATCATTCAGCCATTGCTCGAAAACGCTATCTATCATGGCATTGAGCCGCTCGCGGAGGGGGGCACGGTGCAGGTGACGGCTACTGCCGATGCACGTAGTGTGCACCTCAGCGTAGCCAATCCGCTGCCGCCGCAGACACCGCCCCAGCGCCTGCGCGGTAATCGCATGGCATTGATCAATATTGGTGAACGCCTGGAACTTGCCTACCAGGGTGGCGCATCGCTTAAAGTGGACAAGACCGACACGCAATATCGGGTTACCCTCACATTTCCACGCGAGGAAGCGGCTCAAACATGAGAGTACTGATCGTTGATGACGAAGCGCCGGCAAGAGAGCGGCTCAGCCGCCTGATCGACGAAATCGAAGGGTTCGAGGTTGCCGGAGAGGCCGCCAACGGCGTGCAGGCGGTCGATGCCTGCGCCAGTGACGCGCCCGATATCTTGCTGCTGGACATTCGAATGCCAGGCATGGACGGTATCGAAACAGCACGGCACCTGACCGTTATGGAAACGCCCCCTGCAGTAATTTTCACGACTGCCTATAACGAATACGCGATCGACGCCTTCGATGCCGAAGCAATCGGTTACCTGATGAAGCCCATTCGGCGCGACAAGCTTGCACAGGCACTCGGGCGCGCCTCACGTCTTACCCGCCCACAACTCGTTGCAGCTGGTGCCGCCAGCACAGCCCGGGCAAGAATCTGCGCGCGGGTACGCGAAGGTCTGCGCATGATCCCGGTCAAAGACATTTCCTGTTTTCGTGCCGATCAGAAATATGTGGTCGTTTATTATGATGATGGCGAAGTGCTCATTGATGAACCATTAAAAGACCTCGAAGAAGAATTTGACGAAATGTTTGTGCGTATTCACCGCAATGCACTGGTCGCTGTGGATCGCCTGCGCAGCGTCCGCCGTGACGCCGATGGAAGTTATGTGGCGGTGGTGGACGGCATGAACGAGCCACTCGCGGTAAGCCGACGCCTGGCACCCGGGCTGAGAAGACGCCTGAAATCCGGCACCCCCGAATGACCGGGAAATTGCGGATCGCCACCCGCCAGAGCCCGCTCGCACTCTGGCAAGCCGAACATGTCGCAGCGAAGCTGCGCGCTGCGCATCCCGGCATGGCAACAGAGCTGGTCCCCATGCGTACACGCGGCGATAAGATATTGCATCGCAGTCTTGCCAAGGTAGGCGGCAAAGGCCTGTTCATCAAGGAACTGGAGCTGGCTCTGCTGGACCAGCGCGCAGACATTGCCGTGCATTCCATGAAAGACATGCCTGCGATGCTCACCGAAGGCCTCACTATCGCAGCGGTGCTGGAACGCGCCAACCCGTACGACGCCTTCGTGAGTATGCACTTTGATAATTTCGATGCACTCCCGGACGGCGCCCGACTGGGCACTTCAAGCCTGCGGCGCTCCAGCCAGTTGCTGAGCCGCCGACCCGACCTGCAGATAATTCCCTTGCGCGGAAATGTCCAAACGCGGCTGGGCAAACTGGATATGGGGGAATGCGATGCAATAATTCTTGCGGCGGCCGGCCTAATCAGGCTGGGTCTCGAGCACCGAATTACCGCCGAACTGTCATCGGATCAGTGTCTGCCCGCCATAGGCCAGGGAATCATTGGCATCGAGTGCCGGGAAAACGACGCGTCGGTCATCGACCAGCTGCACGCTATTCATCACGATGACAGCTGGCAGGCAATCGCCGCCGAGCGCAGTCTCGGTGCCGAACTCGGTGGCAACTGTCAGTCCCCCATCGCCGGCTTTGCCTATCCCGATGGCGACCAATGGACCCTCGACGCGCGAGTGCTGACACCCGATGGTCGACAAATCGTCGAAGGTCAAATGTCGTTTGCCCGGCCCGGCGGTCAGGACGCTGGTCAGGAACTGGCAAAGCGATTGCTTGATGACGGTGCCCGGGAAATTCTCGCGGAAATTGCGGCAAGCTCATGAACGACAAACCACTAAATGGCATCAGGGTGCTGGTTACGCGGCCCGCGGAACACGCCCAGGGATTTGCTGACCGGCTCAATGCGCTTGGCGGCGAAGCCGTGCTGTCGCCTGCCGTGGTCATCACACCGCGAGACCCCGAATTGATTCGCAGCGACCTCGCGGCGTTGTCTTTGGCGCAATCGCCGTTGTTTATTTTTGTCAGTGCGCCCGCCGTCGGCCATGGTTTGCAAACTGTTACAGAAATTTTTGGCGAACCCGGCATACTGCGCACTGCGGGCGTCGGGGCACGTACCGCCGAGCTGCTGGAGGCCAGGGGTTGCAGGAATGTAATCCGGCCAACTCAGGGTAGTGGCAGTGAGGCACTGCTCG
Source organism: Gammaproteobacteria bacterium (assembly GCA_041565075.1). Lineage (GTDB taxonomy): Bacteria > Pseudomonadota > Gammaproteobacteria > Steroidobacterales > JABDLF01 > JABDLF01. The sequence goes on along the minus strand of JBFGOQ010000031.1, from coordinate 4,773 downwards.
AAGCACTGGTTGAGACTGAGCTGCACGGCCACGACGTCATCATCATGCGGGGGCCGGGCGGCCGCGAAAAACTTGCCAGAGAGCTGCGTGATCGCGGTGCCAGCGTCAATATGATCAGCGCATATGAGCGCTCGCGGCCAACCCGCCACCCGTCGGAAGCAGAGAATTTACTCGCGGGCGGGAAACTCGATGCGGTCACGGTGACCAGCGCGGAGATTTTCGAAAACCTGCTGGCAATGCTAAGCCCCACGGCGCGCGAACGCTTGCGTAGCACGGCCCTGCTGGTACCTTCCCAGCGCGTGGTTACAATGGTCGGCAAGCAAGGTGCCAAGGGCCCGGTAATCCTGGCCGACGGCGCTGACGACGAAGCCATGCTGGCTGCGCTCAGCACATGGTGGCAGAGCAATATCGAAGCGGATTTCAGCGAGGAACAAGAGATGAATCAGGACCAGCGCCCGGACGCCGAGGAAAACCAGCAGTCCGCGGCCGAGCCCGAGCAGGAGATCACCGCCAGCGAAGACGCCACCGTGGATGTGGCCGAGTCTGCCGCACAGCAAGTGGTTATTGAAAAAAAATCCGGCGGCGCTCTCGCCGTCCTCGCACTGCTGATCGCTTTCGCAGCCGCCGCGGGCAGCGCGTACCTGTGGTGGCAGAATCGCATGGCCCTCGAACAGGCTCCGCAACTAGAGAGCGCCCTGCAGCGCCAGCAATCCGAGGTCCGGGCACAGATTCAGAGCCTCAGGGACGAGCTGGGTAATGTCGATGACCAGTTTTCGGATGTCTTGAGCGACCAGCAGGGTGTGGCGCTCAGACTGCAGGCATTGGATGAATTGAGCCTGCGCATGCAGAGCATGGCCAGCGAGATCGAGTCAATGCGTGGCGTATCCGATAGTGCCAGGCGCAGCTGGGCAGTGGCTGAGGCCGCTTATTTTCTGCAAGCCGCAAACACCAGCCTGCAACTGGGCCGCAATGTAGAAGCGGCCGCCAATGCGCTGGCCGCGGCGGATGATCGGCTGGCAAGCCTGGGCGATCCCTCGCTGCTGGTGGTTCGTGAAAAAATCGCCAGCGAACAGCAAGCGCTGCGCTCAATTCCCAACACGGACATTGCGGGCATTGCCCTGACCCTGGGTAAGCTGGCCGCGCGCGCTGGAGAACTGCGTACCCGAACCGATAATCCGGAGGCTTATGCTACGCCTGAGCAGCCAGCAGACGGCGGTGAGGACAGCGGACTGGCCCGGGCGCGACGCGTGCTGGGCGATGCCATGAAGAGCATGGTCACGGTACGACGCACAGATCAGCAGGCCTCTGCACTACTGGCGCCCGAGGAAGAATTCTTCCTCGCGCGCAACCTTGAACTGCAATTACTGACCGCCCGCCTCGCTTTGCTCAAAGAGCAACCCGAGGTTTTCGGTCAGAGCATCGAAACATCGCTGACCTGGCTCAATGAATTTTTTGATACGGGGTCACCCGAGGTCGCGGCCGCCATTTCAACACTCGAAGAGCTGAGAGGTGTTGCGATACGGCGTGCCTTGCCCGACATATCCGAATCACTGACCTTGCTGCGCAATATGCAGGGCGAATCGCGATGAAGCTCGGCATTCTCCTCATCGTCGCGCTGCTTTTGGGTCCGGTACTGGCCCATTTCCTGATGGCCGAGCGCGGCTACGTATTGATCAGTTTCCTTGGCTACACGCTGGAGATGTCGATCCCGATACTGATTCTTGCCCTTATCGTTTTCTACGTGCTGGTCAGGCTCGCCATTAAGATTCTGGCGGCACCGAAAAAGCTCGGCGAAGTGGCGGGCCGCGCGCGCGACAATCAGGCTCGTAAGCGGCTCAACCAGGGTCTGATTGAGTTTTCCCAGGGCAATTTCCTGCGCAGTGAACGACTGCTGACCAAAGGTGTGCGCCGGGCTGACATGCCGCTGGTCAATTACCTGGCCGCGGCGCGCGCTGCGCAGGCGCAAGGCGCCTATGAGCGCCGGGATACATGGCTGCGCATGGCGCAGGAGCAGTCGCCTGACGCCGGATCTGCAATCCTGCTTACCCAGGCCGAGTTGCAGATGGCCGAACGCCAGGATGAGGCTGCCCTGGCAACTCTCAACAGGCTGCTTGAGGGCGATCCGAAAAATGCCCGGGCGCTGGAGCTGCTGGCTCGGGTACACCAGCGCGGGGAACAATGGGAAGCACTGCGGGACCTGTTGCCGCGCCTGCGCAAACAGCGCGCACTGGATGCCGACGCGCTGGCCTCAATGGAAACGCGCGTGCACGCGGGCATTCTGCAGGCATGTGGTCGTGGTGGCGACGTGCAAAAGGTCAACGCATGTTGGCAGGCAATTCCCAAAGCAATGCGCAAGCAGGCTGAACTGGTGCGCAGCTATGTGGTCAGCCTGCGTGATGCCGGCGACAAGAAAGCTGCCGAAGTCACCGCGCGCAAGGCGCTTAAGACAGCGTGGGATGACAAACTGGTATTGATCTACGGCACCATCGAAAGCCCGGATGCAGCCGGACAACTCAAACACGCCGAGAAATGGCTGAAGGCCCATGGGGAAAACCCCACCCTGCTGCTCACCACCGGACGCTTGTGCATGCGAAACGAGCTGTGGGGCAAAGCGCGCAGCTATCTGGAGACCAGCATTTCAATCCAGCCCTCTGCCGAGGCATACCGGCTTTACGGCAAGCTGATGGAACAGATGGGCGACGACGACGCGGCCAATGTTGCCTACCGGGCGGGTCTCGACCTTGCCACTGAAACCGTTACCGGAGGCGTGCCGGCACTCGCAGCGCCAAACGGCGCGCAAAAGGATCAGGCGGCGCCTTAAGTGGCTTCGAGCACCGCCTGAACCCGCGGTGAGAAATCGAAAGCATCGAAAAACAGTCGCTCTTCACGCGCGCCTCCCGTCGCAAAATCATCCCGTGCAGCCTCGATCATTGGCGGTGGCCCACTCAGGTAGATATCGAAAGCACTGAGATCAGGATAGTCATCCAGCACCGCCCGATGGACCAAACCGGTGCGCCCCTGCCAGCCATCGGCTGCGTCCGGATCTGACAAGACCGGCACATAACTCAGCTGGGGGTGCTCCATCGCCAGGGCCCGTGCCGCAGCGTCGAGATAAAGATCACGGCAGGCCCGCGCACCCCAATAGAACACCACCGGGCGCGAGTCTTGCCGGTGGATCAAATCCTGCAGCATGGATTGAATGGGCGCATAGCCGGTGCCGCCAGCAATCATCAACAGCGGCCGCTCAACATCATCACGCACATAAAAATTTCCCAGCGGACCTATGAGACGCAACAGATCTTTTTCCTTGAGTTCGCCGAAAACATGGTCACTGAAACGACCGTCGGGCACATGGCGCACATGCACCTCCAGCATGTCAGCCGCATGCGGGGGGTTTGCCATGGAAAAGCTGCGGTGATCACCATCACTCAATAGGAAATCGATGTATTGGCCCGCGCGGAATTCGAAGGGCCCGACCGGTGGCAACTTGAGGTGCATTGCCATCACGTCGGGTGCCAGCTTTTGCAGGCGCTCCACCCGGCATGGCAGGCGCCTCAGTGGCGCGAGATCTGCGCTGCTGATAAGCAAGGTCTCGATCTCAAGCTCGCTTACCGCTTCTGCCTGGCACATGAGGACCTTCCCCTGGTCGCGATCGCTCTCACTCAGGCCCATTGGCGGACCCTGCCGATAAAGTACTTCGCCGCGGGTAAGCGTAGCCAGGCAGGCCATGCAACTGCCCGACCTGCAGCTGTATGGCAGATTGAGCCCGCGCCTGAGGCCGGCCTCCAGGATAGTCTCGCCATCCTGGACTTCGATTTCCAGCTCGCCCGGTTGTATGGTCACTGTTTGATTCATGGCCGAGGTTCAGTCTCACACCGATGACGCAGGAACTGCAAAAATCTCATCTCCTGATTGCCGGCTGCGGATACATCGGCCGCCGGGTCGCAATGCTGTGCAAAGACACCCCAGACGGCGCTCATCTTTTCATTACCGGGACGGCGGGTTCAACCGCGGGGCTTGAAGAGCTCCGGCGATCCGGCATTGCTGGTATGCGGCTCGATCTCGACAGAGCCGTTGACTGGCCAGGGCCACCGCAGCCCTGGAGCTTGTTGTACATGGTGCCCCCCGCTGGTGGCTCCACGGGGGACCTGCGCCTGGGGCGGTTGCTTGGGGCACTCGAAGCCAACCTGCCCAGGCGCATCGTTTATGTCAGCACCAGCGGTGTATATGGCGACCGCGGCGGCGCGCTCGTCAACGAAGATGACAAACCCACGCCGCGCACAGGCCGCGCCATGCGGCGGCTCGATGCGGAGACCCGGATCAAGGCCTTTGCAGAGACCAACAAGTTGCCATGGGTAATTCTGCGGGTTCCCGGTATCTATGGACCGGGCCGGCTGCGATTGGGGGCGATCGAGCGGGGCGAGCCCATCCTGCGCGAAGCGGACTGCGGGCCGGGCAACCGAATCCACCGGGATGACCTGGCCTGGTGCTGCCTTGCGGCACTTGCTACGCCAAATTCCAACCGCGTGTTCAACGTCTGTGACGATGAACACGCCAGCAGATGCGCGTTTAGTCTCGAGCTCGCGCGCCAGGCCGGTCTCCCCGCTCCGCCGCAGATTACGCTTGCTGAAGCCCGTAAGCGCTTCGGCGCCATGCGCCTGTCATTTCTGGAAGAATCGAGGCGCCTGGATAATCGCCGGATGCACAACAGGCTTGGCGTAGAGCTGCGTTATCCCGATATGGCATCCGGCATCGCTGCCAGCCTGTGAAGTG
>JBFGOQ010000030.1:0-26356 GCA_041565075.1 Gammaproteobacteria bacterium | reverse complement strand
GCCCGCAGATAAATATGATCCGGCAAACAACGGTTGGTGGCTGGCTCATTCTCCAGGTGCTGCCTGGCGCGACGTATCCAATCCTTGTTCTCGCTCACAAAGGCTTCGATCTCTGCGGGACGGGCGCGTGCGGGTGCCACGATCTCCACGACTCCGCCCGGATGAACGTGCAGTGACACATTGCGCGCACGGCTGCTGGACCGCACGTAAAAGCCCCGCGGGTCACTTTCCTCGAAAATGTCGAGCTGAATACTCAGTCCAGCTCACTCACGCTGCCCGAGAAACGCTGCACCTCGGCACCCTCCACACTCCCTATGCTGGCGCTTTCATGTACGTACAGATGGATTTCGCGCTCGGCGATAATCTTGCCGGCAATCCTGGAGTCGGGTCCGATGACAACCCTGGGCTTGTCTTTCGCCGAGAAGGTGCCTTTCGGTTTTTTCACTACCAGGTCGCCGCCTATTTCACTGCCCTGTGCCAGGGTCACTTTTCCCGCGTAGGTGGTGAAGTTGCCGGCAATTAAGGTACCGAATACTTCGGCAGACCCGTTGACCAGTGTGACGTTACCTTTTATTTCGCTGCCTTCTTCCGTGTCCAAGGTCCCATTGACCAGCCTGACTCCGGTGGTGGTGGCGCCCGTTTTCATGCGTATGTTGCCGTTAACCGAATCGAGGTTGCCCGTGCTGGCGCCGGGACCCAGGCGAATCGAACCGTTTACCGTCTTGACATCACCCGTACTGGCCCCGTCGTCGACGTCGACCATCCCGTTGACTGAGTTGATATCGCCCTTGAGCACAGCATTGCTGCCAATGATGATGTTGCCATTGACGCTGCGCGCGCCGCCCTCCTGGGTCTCGCCTCTGGCAATGCGAATGTTCTCGTTGACACTGCCGCTGCCGCAGGCTGTGATCAGTGCCACAAGCAGCATCGACATGAGAATCCTTGAATACTTCATAGCGTCCTCCGTTTCAAAGTCCGGCAGCCAGTCGTGCACCCTGGTCAATCGCACGTTTGGCATCAAGCTCCAGTGCCTTCTCTGCTCCGCCAATCAGATGCGCAGATACACCGGCCGCTTGCAGGCGGTCGGCGAGTTCGCGCAGGGGCAACTGGCCGGCGCAGATTACGACATTATCGACCTCCAACAGGCGGTCAACACCGTCCAATTCGATATGCAAGCCGGCGTCATCGATGCGGCGGTAGCGCACCCCGGGCATCATAACGACTCCGCGGTGGCGCAGGCTCAGGCGATGCACCCAGCCTGTCGTCTTGCCCAGATACTTGCCTGGCTTATCTTTTTTTCGCTGCAGCAAGTAAATTTTTCTGGCGGCAGGCGGCGTTTGCGGTTTGATGACAGCGCCGCGATGGCGGAGCCTCATATCGATGCCCCATTCGCGGGCGAAAACCGCTGTATCCAGGGCAGGTGATGGTCCGGAATGACTCAGATACTCAGCGGTATCGAAACCAATGCCTCCAGCGCCGATCAGGGCCACTCGCTCACCCACCTCGGCTTTGTTAAGCAGGACCTCTACGTACGACAGGACCATTGGGTGGTCGATGCCCTCGATGACGGGTACCCGGGGCGTCACACCGGTGGCGATGACGACGTCATCAAATTTACCATTGCTCAGCTCGGCTGGCGTGGCGCGAGTATTCAGTCGCAGTTGCACGCCGGTGAGCTCAATCTGGCGCGCAAAATAACGCAGGGTCTCGTAGAACTCTTCCTTGCCGGGAATCTGCTTGGCGATATTGAACTGCCCCCCTATCTCGTGCGCGGATTCGAACAAGGTGACGGCATGGCCGCGCCCTGCCGCAATGGTGGCGCAGGCCAGCCCGGCGGGTCCCGCACCCACGACGGCAATACGTTTGGGGCTGGCTGTTTTTTCGTAGTTGAGCTCGGTTTCATGGCCGGCGCGGGGGTTAACGAGACAAGTGGCCCGCTTGCCCACAAAGGCGTGGTCGAGGCAGGCCTGGTTGCAGGCGATGCAGGTATTGATCTCGTCCGCACGTCCGGCCTGGGCTTTACGCATGAAGTCCGGGTCTGCGAGAAAAGGCCTGGCCATGGAAATCATGTCCGCGTCGCCATCGGCGAGTAACGCCTCGGCCGATTCGGGCGTGTTGATTCTGTTGGTCGTGACCAGGGGTATCGTGACGGCCTCGCGGAAGTGCCGCGTCACCCACGAGAACCCCGCGCGCGGCACCATGGTCGCAATGGTCGGTATGCGCGCCTCATGCCAGCCAATGCCTGTATTGATGAGGGTCGCGCCCGCGGCCTCGACGGCCTGTGCCAGTCGGGTAATTTCCTCGGCCGTGCTGCCTTTTTCGATCAGGTCCAGCATGGACAGGCGATAGATGATTATGAAATCTTCGCCCAGGGCCTCGCGGGTCTGTCGCACGATCTCGACAGGAAACCTGATACGGTTTTCGAAACTGCCGCCCCAGTCATCGTCGCGCTGGTTGGTATGGGTAACGATGAACTGGTTGATGAGATAACCCTCGGATCCCATCACTTCGACACCATCGTAGCCGGCCTCTCGTGCCAGTTTCGCGCAGCGCACATAGTCGCGAATCTGTTTCTTTACGCCACGCCTGCTCAGCGCCCAGGGGGTAAAGGGGCTGATGGGCGATTTAATGCGGGAAGGCGCAACCGCCAGCGGGTGGTAGCCATAACGCCCGGCGTGGAGTATCTGCATGCAGACCAGACCGCCTTCCTGGTGCACCGCCTGTGTGATCAGCTTATGACGAGGCACTTCGCGACTTGAAGACAGCTTGCCCGCAAACGGCGAAACCCAGCCTGCACGATTCGGTGCAATGCCACCTGTAACGATTAACCCTGCGCCGCCGCGGGCACGCTCGGCAAAATAAGCCGCCAGCGCGGGAAAATCCCTGGCGCGGTCTTCCATGCCGGTGTGCATGGAGCCCATAAGTACCCGATTGGGTAGCGTTACGAAGCCCAGGTCCAGGGGCTCGAAAAGCTTGGGGTATACAACGCTCATAGGGGCCTTATTCTGCATCGGCGTGCCGCAGCGCATCATATGACAAGCTGCCGGCGAGATACAGTCAAAGCCGCTGCATACAGTTTTGACAAACCGCCGGCCACGAGCGGCCCGGTGGCCGACGCGTCGTGCCCGTTCCCGGCTTGGGGGTACAATGCTGCGCTTGCATTTCTCGTGCATCAGCTCCAGCGAGGCCCAGATGAAGCCCACCCACCGTGAACGCAACGCATTACGCGTTTGGCGGTTGAATGGCGCCATGCCGCTCGGTGTTACCGGCGCTGATCGCGACGGACTCACAACCCCGTGAGCGAGCTGGAAGTCCGCAACCTGGTAAAACGCTACCCCGGCGTTGAGGCTGTCGCAGGCGTCAGTTTCACTGTGCAGCGCGGGCAGTGCATTGGCATGCTCGGTCCCAATGGCGCGGGCAAAACCACCACGGTGGAGATCATGGAAGGCATCCTGCCCGCTACCTCAGGCGAAGTGCTCTATCAAGGCAAACACCTGGACGCAGGATTTCGCGAGGTCGCTGGCATCCAGTTTCAGAGCACGGTTTTGCAAGACAAGCTCAATGTCAAACAAGTGCTGCAACTGTTTCATCGCCTGTATAGAAAAACGCGCCCCATCGACGAGATCATCGAGATCTGTAAACTCGGCGACCTTTTGAGCCGTGAAAACCGCAAGCTGTCCGGCGGTCAACGTCAACGGTTGTTGCTGGCTTTGGCCCTTATCAATGACCCCGAAGTGATTTTTCTTGACGAACCCACCACCGGGCTTGACCCGCAGGCGCGGCGCAATTTCTGGGCGCTGATTGAACACATAAAGACCGAGAACAAGACGATTGTCCTGACCACTCACTACATGGAAGAAGCGTACCTGCTGTGCGATGTCATTCTGATCATGGATCACGGACACATAATCGCCGAAGGTTCGCCTTCGCAACTCCTCGAAGATCACTTCAGCGACGTTATCCTGAGTCTGCCGGCAACCGTTTGGACGGCTGCACTGACCGAGCAATGTCCGTTCCTGGTGCTGGAGTTACCGGGCACAATTGAAGTATCCAGCAAGGACGTGGATGCGGCTATTGCATGGCTGCAGAGCCACCAGATACCTCTGGCCGGGCTGCGCATTCGCCCGCGCACCCTGGAAGACCTGTTTATCGAGCTGACCGGCAAGGAATTGCGCGCATGATCAGGCGCTTCCTCGCCGTTTTGCATGCACGCAACATCGAATTTGTGCAGGATCGCTCGACGCTGGGCTGGAACCTGTTGCTGCCCGTCGTGTTGGTTTTCGGACTTGCCACCGTATTTTCTTCGCCCTACCGAAGCATGTTCAAGGTCGGCGTGGTCAGCGAGATGGCGAGCCTGGAGGATGAGCCTAACGAGTTCTTGCAGCTGCGCTATATCGATTTCATAAAAGTCAGCGACCCGGCCGACGCACTGATGAGAGTCGAGCGGCACCAGCTGGATATGCTGCTGGACCTGCGCGTTGACCCTCCCAGATACTGGATCAACGATGAATCGCGCCAGGCTTATATTCTCGAGCGGCTCCTCGGCAGTGGAGCAGATGCCCGGGCACAGCGGGAGAAGGTCAGTGGGCTGGCGGTTCGGCGCATTGACTGGCTGGTACCCGGCATCCTCGGCATGAACATGATGTTCAGCTGTCTCTTTGGTGTCGGTTATGTGGTTGTTCGCTACCGCAAGAACGGGTTTCTCAAGCGACTGAGCGCCACGCCCCTGCGGGCTGCTGAATTCGCGGCTGCACAGATCGTTTCACGCCTGCTGTTGATCATGCTCATTACGGTCATTGTTTTCGTTGGCACTGACTACTTTCTCGACTTTCGCATGGAAGGCAGCTACCTCGACCTGTTGCTGGTGGCGGCGCTGGGCGCATTTTCCATGGTGGCTTTGGGATTCGCCGTGGCTGCGCGCCTCAACAGCGAGGAGCTTGCCGGTGGCCTGCTGAACGTTGCCAGCTGGCCGATGATGATACTGTCGGGCGTATGGTTTTCCCTGGAGGGTACCAATCCCATAGTGCAGAAACTCGCGCTGATTTTCCCGCTTACGCATATGCTCGAAGCCGCGCGCGCGATCATGCTGGATGGCAATGGCCTGGCGGGCGTGCTGCCTCAAATGGCGACGCTGGCGATTATGAGTGGACTCTTGCTGGCCGCCGGCGCGGCCATGTTTCGCTGGCAGCCCGACTAAGTGCGTCAGTCTGGCGTGTCGTCAGCCGCTGGTGCCGCACTGGAGGCGCTGCGCCATTCGCCAAACGGAAACGGCTGTTCCTCGCTGACGAAGGTCAGATAGCGCCAGATATCGAAAATATACTGTGACATGTCGGCGCCGAAACTCAGCAGCTTTTTATTGTGTTCGCCGGTTAGCAGTACAGTGAAAAACTGCACGATCACAGCGAAGATCAGAATTAACTCCGCCAATCCCATGATCAGCGCGAACACCAGCATGTAAAAAAACCGCAGCCAGGTATTTCGGGACTTTACGTTTTTCCTGACGTTTTCATCGATCAAGGGCTTTTGGTGTTCATCGTCATGTGTAGTTGCTTCGGGATTGGTCATTGCTGTTTCCTGTTCATAGGCCGCAACTGCAAGTATAGCTTTGCTTTACAGTTCACGCAGCGCTGTGGTGATGGGAATTCGGGCCGCCCGGATACCCGGCAGTATGCCGCCGATCAGCCCTATGGCCAGCGCAAATATGATCCCTGTTTGCAACAACTGTGGGGTGACCGCAAAGCCAAAGCTGACCTGGCTAAAGCTGTTCCAGTTTAGCGTCGCGACCTGGAAACCATTAAAGATGACGTAGGCAAGTGCGGCCCCGATCAATCCCCCAATCAGTCCCAGCAGCAGCGCTTCGAGCAGGACCGATGTGACCACCGCGAAGGCGCCAAAGCCGAGCGCCCGCAGGGTCGCGATTTCGCGGATGCGCGAGGCGACTGCGTTGTACATGGTGTTAACCGCTCCAAATATCGCACCCAGGCCCATCAAGCCGCCAACGAACACGCCGATCGTCGTGACGAAAACTGCCAGGAAGGCGGACTGCTCAGCATAAAACTCTCTTTCCGGCTTTACAGTTACGTTTAGTCGCGGATCCGTCGTCATCGCGTCTTTGAATTCACCCAGCGCATCGGGAGATGTCAGCCGCGCACGTAAAGTCGAAAAGAAGTTGCCGCGTCGGTAAGCCGTCTGCACAACAGCAAGATCTGCCCAGATCTCTGAATCAGGCACACCTCCCTCCGACGACATGATCCCCACCACGGTCCACTCGTTGCTGCCCCATTGCAGCACGGTCCCCAACGTCAGTCCCTCGAAATTTTCACGTGCGCCGAGTCCGACAACCACTTCATTCAGGCCGGGCCTGAACATGCGCCCGGCAACGATCTGAACGTTTCCCCGAACATCCAGCGCGATGGGACGAACGCCTCGCAAGGGCACATTAGCGACGGTACCGCTCGACTTCCGTGGCACGTCGACAATTGCGAACAACTCCGGCGACAAGAGCGCGGTATTGCCATTGCGCGCCAGGCCCGGCGCCATTTCGATGGCCTGCAAATCTTGCTGGTTGAAACCGCTGTCCAGTTCGCCAGTCGCCGATGCCCGCAGGATGATCATGAGATCGGCCCTGGATTTTTCCGTCATGGCCGCCCTGAACCCTGCGGCGATAGACAACAAGCCCACGGTTACCATGACCACGCCGGCGATCCCAATGATTGCCACTATGGAGGAAATCCAGCGTTGCGGGAGGTTAGTGATATTGAGCCAGGATGCCGCTGCAATCTGACGCATTGTCGTCATCAGGCCCATCACACCACCCTCCGCAGTGCTTCCACGCTTTTGACGCCCAGCGTTTGCCAGGCCGGCAGCGCGCCCGCCAGCAAGCCTACGCCGAGAATAATCAACGCACCGGCGATGAGATCCCTGGGGTTGATGAAAAAGGACGGCAGAAAGCCACCCGTCGGATCCCCGCCCAGGGTCACGGCCAGCCATGCTATCCCCAGGCCAAGTCCGCCGCCGACGAGGGCCAGCAATGCCGACTCTCCCAGCACGAGGCCGACCAGGCTTGATCTTTTGAAACCGAGTATGTTCATGGTCGCGAGGTCACCGGTACGCTCACGAACCGATTGCGCCATGGTATTGGTGACCACCAGCAGCAAGGTAAAGAAAACGACCGCTACAATGGCAGTGAAAATCGCCCCGATGTCTCCGATCTGGTTGGCGAATCCCTGCAGGAACTCTTTTTCCGAGGCGGTCTTGGTTTCATTCGGTGAATTCGCAAATTGCGCATCGAGGCGCGTCGCAACGTCCGCCAGTTCCTCGGCATTTTCGATGCGAATAATGTACCAGCCCACGAGGCCGTCGCCGAAGGCCCGCGATTCATCGAAGTATTCGTAATGGAACAACATGCCGCTGGTATCGAAGCCCTCTTCTGCATCGAAAATCCCGGAGACATTGAAATCCCAGGTGCGGGTGCCCTCCTTGTTTTGCCAGATGCCGCTGGTGATGGGGATACGATCACCCTTTTTCCAGCCGAAGCGGTCCGCCAGCGCCCGTCCAAGCAACGCACCCTGGCGATCTGCCAGCCACTGCGACCGTTCTTCATCGCTGAGCTTCATCTCGGGATAAATACGCAGGTAGGCCTCCGAATCCACCGGAAACTGTGCAAAGAAATTTCGCTGTTCCTGGTAGTAGCCCCCGAACCAGGTCGCGGCTGCCACATCTGCGACGCCTTCGGTCGCCAGAATTTTCTGGCGATAACTCTCGGGCAAGAGGTTAATCAGCGCGACCTTGTCAGTCATGATCATCCGATCAACGCCGGCAACGTCCACGCCGCCGACAAAGGCCGAGCGTATGGCAGCCAGGTAGCCGAACAGGAAGAAAGCCACAAGAATCGACAGGAAGGTAAAAATCGTGCGCACCTTGCGCCGGCCAAGGCTTGCGAGAATGAGGGAAAGGTATGTCATGTTACCGCCGCTGAAACGAGCTTGCCTTTGTCGAGATGCAAGATACGCTCTGCTCGCCCGGCCGCATGAGGGTCATGGGTAACCATGAGTATGGTCTTGCCTTGTTGCTGATTGAGTGCCTGCAGCAGGTCGAGAATTTCATCACCTGCCGTTCGATCGAGATCACCGGTCGGCTCATCACAAAGTAATACTTTGGGGTCGGTGACGATGGCGCGGGCAACACCGACACGCTGCTCCTGACCACCCGATAATTCTGCTGGCTTATGCCGGGCGCGGTCCGCAAGCCCAACCAATTCAAGCGCGGCGGCAACTCGCTGGCGTCGTTCGCTCTTGCTCAGATTCATCAGCAACAGCGGCAGCTCGACGTTTTTCGCGGCGCTCAAAACCGGCAGCAAGTGGTAAAGCTGGAAGACAAAACCAACATTGCGCGCGCGCCAGGGAGCGAGCTTGCCCTCGGAAAGCGTGTCGATACGCTGGCCGTCGACCTTGACCGCGCCGCTGCTTGGCCGGTCAATGCCGCCTATCATGTTGAGCAGAGTACTCTTGCCCGATCCCGAGGGGCCCATGAGCGCCAAAAATTCTCCGGGCTGTACCTCGAGATCCAGTTCCTGCAGCACATGCACGGTTTCGGCGCCTCGCTGGTAATCCTTGCTTACTTTCTCAATGCTAACCATCGGCGTGCCTGTCATGCGCTCATCCTCTTGTTGCCGTCAATCACTCGAGTTCGATAGCGGCACCGTCCGCCAGACCTTCTACTTGACCCACCACGATCTTCTGGCCCGGGCTCAGGCCGGCCAGCACCTCGTAACGATCGCCTTGCCGCTTGCCGACCCGGATCGCGCGTTTCTCGACTTTGCTGTCGCTGACCAGCCAGACGTAGTCTTTATCGCTGTCTTTGAAAACACTTGCCGACGGGATAAGTCCCACCACCGCCGATTTCACGGGCGCTTCGCCATCGGTTTTTTCCAGGAAACGTACTCGCACGCCCATGTCGGGCAGGATCCGTGAGTCGAGTGTATCGAAGCCGATCCGCACCTTGACGGTGGCCCGATTGCGGTCCGCCGTCGGAACTATATTGATTACTTTTGCCGACACGGTCCAGTCCGGGTAGGCGTCCAGCACAGCCTCAACAGGTTGTTCCGGATACACCCGGTTGATGTAGGCTTCATTTACATCGACTTCGATTTCCCGCGAATCCATATCCACGATGGTGCAGATCCCGGTGCGCGTAAAGCCACCACCCGCCGAGATTGGCGAGATCATCTCACCGGGTTGCGCGTTCTTGGAAATAACGACCCCGGAGAATGGCGCGCGAATTGTCAGGTCATTAAGATCCTGGCGGGTAAGCGCAACATTATCACCGGCGACCTGCACATCGCTCTGCGTGGCGGCCAGCCGTGCTTGCAGCGCCGCAACATCGGCTGTTGCCATATCCAGCGCGCTGGCACTCACCAGGTTCTGTTCACGCAGCGACTTCGCCCGGGCCAGGTTGCGTCGCGCCTCGTCAAGGCGGACGCGAATTTCCTGTAACTTGTTGCGCGCAGACATCGCCTGACTCTCCGCCAATGCCAGCCGCGCACGCACTGTACTGTCATCCAGCCGTGCCAGGACATCGCCCTCGCTTACGCTGGCGCCCTCTTCGATCAACACTTCTACAATCTTGCCGGTGACTTTTGATGACACAGTCGCAAGGCGACGCGCAACGACATACCCCGAAGCATTCAGTACGGTCGTCGAATCTGCGCCAGCCGCGGGCGGCGCAACTGTTGCAGTATTCACCAGCGGCGGCTTGTCGCCGCGCAGCAACCACACTGCGGCGGCGATTATTATGAGACCCGCAATACCTGTCAGCCACCAGCGGCCAATGCCCGGTGAGCTGGATTTATGGGCACCGCGATCGATACGCAGTGCGTCAAGTTTTTCCTGATCAAGCGCCATTGATTATTGAGTTCAGATGCGCCGAACACGGCATTTTCGCAAGCCGTCGCTGCGCGCGGATAGTATCCCCCGGGTTCCGCCGTCATTGGCAGATTTGACGGCCGATAGTGTACCCTGCGCGTCCCAGGCTACCAAGCTGGCCGCTACCTGATGACATGCAGACGCTCGTTGACATTGGCGCCAACCTGACTCACGACAGCTTCGATGCCGATCGCAACGATGTGATTGCGCGCGCGATCGCGAGCGGTGTCGGCCACATGATAGTGACGGGCAGCGGAGTCGCAGAGAGCCGCGCTGCCGCTGCGCTCGCGGCAACTCGTCCCGACTGCCTGTCTGCAACTGCCGGTATTCATCCGCACCACGCCAAGGACATGCAGGCCGACAGCATGGATCAACTGGCAGAACTGCTGGTTCACCCGCAGGTTGTGGCAGCAGGTGAATGCGGTCTGGATTACTTCAGGAATTTCTCTCCGCGAAAGAGCCAGCTGGAAGCATTCGAGGCGCAACTCGAGCTCGCGGCCCGGTGCAATGTGCCCGTGTTTCTGCACCAGCGCGATGCTCATGAAGATTTTATGGCGGTATTCAAGCCGTGGCGCGCCAGGCTCGGCAGCGCGGTTGCACATTGCTTTACCGGTAGCCGGCGGGAAATGCATGACTACCTGGACCTCGACCTGCATATCGGTATCACTGGCTGGATTTGCGATGAAAGGCGAGGGCTGCATCTGCGTGAGTTTGTGGGAGATATACCGGCCGGCCGACTGATGATCGAGACCGATGCACCCTATCTCCTGCCACGCAACCTCAGTCCGCGGCCGAAAAGCAGGCGCAACGAACCCATGTATCTGCCGCACATCCTGCATACCATCGCAGGCTGCATCGACCGTAGCGTCGAGGCGCTGGCCACAGAAACAGCCGAGGCAGCCGCAAAGTTTTTCGAACTGGAGACCGCCCTACCGAAGCTCTAGGCTTGCTGGTCGCGGACAGGTAATTGTAACGCCCGGTACCTTGTCATCATCGCTTGCGGTAAAGTAAAGGGCTGGTCTTAATCGAGCGCGGGAGTCGTTATGGACACGCAGAAGGTCCGAAAATTCGTAGGTGAAGTCTGGGACGATGAAATCGTTCCACAGCTTTCCGAGTACATCAAGATTCCCAATAAATCACCACTTTTTGATCCTGACTGGGAAAAGCACGGCTACATGGATGATGCGGTTGAGCTGGCCGAAAAGTGGGTACGCCAGCAGGCGATAGACGGGATGCAAGTGGAGGTGTTGCGCCTGCCCGGACGGACACCCCTGCTGTTCGTCGATGTACCGGGACACAATGACGACTGCGTGTTGTTGTATGGACATCTTGATAAGCAGCCCGAGTTCACGGGTTGGGACGATGGACTCGAGCCCTGGACGCCGGTGATCCGGGACGGCAAGCTTTACGGCCGCGGCGGCGCCGATGACGGCTATGCCGTTTTCGGATCCCTGACCGCAATCCAGGCTTTGCGCGAGCAGAACCTGCCGCATGCGCGGTGTGTCATCATCATCGAGTTGTGCGAGGAAAGCGGCAGTTATGACTTGCCCCACTATATTGATGAGCTTGGTGACCGGATCGGTAAGCCGACACTGGTAGTTTGCCTGGATGCAGAATGCGGCAATTACGAGCAACTCTGGTGCACGACATCCCTGCGCGGCAATCTGGTGGGCACCCTGTCCGTGGACGTATTAAAAGAGGGCGTACACTCCGGCGCTGCCAGCGGTATTGTTCCGTCGAGCTTTCGCGTAGTGCGCGCTTTGCTGAGTCGCATCGAGAACGAAAATACCGGAGAGATGCACCCCGATTTCCTGCACGCAGATATTCCGCCACAGAGACTGGAACAGGCCAAAGCAGCCGCTAGTATTCTCGGCACATCGGTATATGCGAAGTTCCCCTGGGCTGCAGGTGTGCAGCCGGTCAAGTCCGAGGTCACGCAGTTGCTGCTGGATAACACTTGGGGCCCGACCCTGTGTGTAACAGGTGCCGACGGTATTCCTACCATGGGTAATGCCGGTAATGTATTGCGGCCCAACACCACTTTAAAGCTTTCGTTTCGCCTGCCGCCGACGACCGACGCAGAAACTGCTGGCGTCAGGATCAAGGAAATCCTGGAAACTGATCCGCCTCACGGCGCATGCGTGCGCTTCGATGTGGAATCGCCCATGAGCGGCTGGAACGCGCCTGAGGTCAGCGACTGGTTGCACGCTGCCATGATGGCGGGTTCGCGCGAATATTTCGGTGCGGACTCTATGTATATGGGCACGGGAGGCAGCATTCCTTTCATGGGCATGCTGGGTGAGAAATTTCCGGGCGTACAGTTCCTGGTCACAGGAGTTCTCGGGCCGCATTCCAATGCCCATGGCCCGAATGAATTCCTGCATATCGACACCGGTAAGAAGGTGACCGCGTGCGTAGCTCAGGTCCTGGCTGCACATTACGAGCAATCGAGAACACGGCAAGCAGCTTGAATTGCTAGTGACTTGCCACCAGCTGGATCTGTTGCCAGCTCGAGTGAAACGCGCTGATGGACTCGCTACCCTTGCGTGCCGCCTCGGCAAATTCTTCCTCGAGTTGCTGCAGCGTCACTGCCTGCTCGGGTCTGCCGCCGACGAATTCGGCCTTGCCCAGAAATACCACGCGTCCAAGCACGGGTACGTCTTTTGCGAGGCCCTGCACGGCAGCCGTTCGTGCCCGCAGTGCGGGGAGCGGGTTCTGGAATTTGTAACGCTTGGGACCCGCCATCACCGTCCACTCCTCCAGCTTTTCGCCAGCAAACACGTTGCCATCGACACGCTTCAGATCCATCACCAGGATTCCCATGGAGGTCAGGAGGACATGCTGCAACTGGATTTCACCGTCCATGCCGTCCGGAATCACGAGTTCCGTCTGCGATTCGCTGGCAATCTTGCGCACCACACGCCTGAGCGCGCGGGCCTGGGCGGTTTGCCGCAGATACAGCCACACGCCCAGCAGAACCAGCACGGCCGGCAGGGCAATGACCGGTATCCAGGGAAGCAGGAATTTTAATTCAGAGATCACTTTAACTTAGATACTTAACTCTTTCATATTCATATCTTTAGTGCGGCTGTAAAGGCATCGATTTCGGCCGCCAGGGTCTCCACCTGTGCAGGCCGATCCAGGAGCGCCGCCAGTGCCGGCGGCATTGCCACGGCCACCCCTGTCAGTGGCTCAACCACTTCGGCGAACTTCGCCGCATGCGCCGTTGCGACAACCACCCACGGCCGGCTTCGCTTTTGCGTCGCGTCGAGCTCTGCGAAGGCATGCAATCCGGTCGCAGTGTGTGGGCACCAGGTGACACCCCAGTCAGACTTCGCAAGCTGAATTGCCGCGCGAATTTCATCATCGCTAACCGCAACGGCTCGCAAGGCGCCGCGCAGACTATCAACGTTGTCAAAAAGTGCCCTCAATCGCTCCATGTTGCTCGGATCGCCGACATCCATCGCGGTTGCCAGGGTCGCTACACTTGCGTGCGGTGTCCACACTCCTGATGCAAAAAAATCCGGTACCGTCCGGTTTGCATTGCAAGCGAGAATAACCGGCCCGATCCTCGCGCCCATCAGTTTTGCCAGCACGCAGGCCGTTACGTTGCCCAGGTTGCCACTCGGGACAATAAATCCGGGCGCCTCACCCGGCGTCTGCCCAAGCAACCGCGCTGCATGCAGATAATAAACAATCTGCGGCAAAAGGCGTCCTATGTTGATGCTGTTTGCAGAAGTCAGCCCAAGACTTTGGCATAAGTCCCGGTTTGCAAATGCCTCCTTTACCAGGCGTTGGCAATCGTCAAAGCTACCTTGCACTGCAAATGTGCGCACATTTGCGCCCCAGCAACTCAATTGATGGGCCTGCAGCGGCGAAACGCGACCTTCGGGAAACAAAATAACGACGTCAAAGCCAGGACGTTTGAAAAATGCCGAGGCGACAGCGCCACCGGTGTCGCCGGACGTGGCTACCAACACGGTACGGCGCTCATCCTGTGCCGCAATTCGCTGCATACAGGCAGCAAGAAATCTTGCGCCCACGTCCTTGAAAGCCGCAGTGGGTCCATGGAATAACTCAAGTACGTGCAGATTCTGGTCAAGGTATGAAAGCGGAATTGGAAAGTTCAGCGACTCGCGTACGATCTCATCGAGAGACTCCTGCAAAGGGTCATCTTCGAAGTAACCATCCAGGCCGTATTTTGCGGTTCTTGCGAGCTCGACTTCGCCGTCGGGCATGAGGGGCAGGCGCGGAACAATCTCAGGCAGGTACAGGCCGCCATCGGGGGCGGCTCCACGCAAGATTGCTTCGCTCAAGGTGGCAGCTTGTAGCTTGTCGTGATCCCGCGTACTCAGATACTTCATGAGTAGTCGACTACCCTGGCGCCTGGCGCATCGACCGGTGACACCCACATGTCGCTGGCCACACCGGCATGCTGAAACGCCGCCTGCATAGCTTTACCCGTCATGGCTGCACGCTTGCGTCCCTGGCACCAGGCGAAAACGCTGGGTCCGCCGCCCGATATAGAACAACCGAGAGCACCGCTTTCGATAGCCGCGTGCTTAACCTCATCGAAGCCCTTTATCAGATCGGCACGGTGCGGTTCCACGAGAATGTCTCGCAGACACTGGCGTAACAATTCGATATCACCGCTGTGACATGCGCTTACAAAACCTGCGAGATACGCGTTTTGCTCGATGACCTTTTGGCGATCAAATTGCGCTGGCAGCGCATCCCTTGCTTTGCGCGTTTCAAGTTCCAGATGCGGGTGCACCAGCACGCTGAAGATGCCTTCGATTCCGGGGAGCCGGGTAAGAACATGGCCATCTTTGCTCTCATTAACCAGGACAATGCCGCCGGTAATCGCAGATGCCACGTTATCAGCATGGCGCGAGCCGGTTGCGGCTTCCTCGCCATCCAATGCGTAGCCGAGCAAGTTTGGTGGACCCAGATCCAGCCCAAGAAGAGTATTTACGGCCACGGTCGCTGCCACCGCTGATGCGGCCGAGCCGCCCATGCCGGATCCGAGAGCAATACCCTTGTCAATTTCAACTTCCAGGCCGAAGTCAGCAGAGTAATCGCGCAATATGCGCAGCAGGCCGGCGGTCGCAGAATTGTCGGCGGGATCACGCGGCAAGTCCGCCACCGAACCGGAAACACGCGTTATGGTGATTCCGGGTTGCGCCCTGACAGTGATGGTCACGCGATCGTGGGGGGCTGCCAGTGCCTGCCCAAGTATGTCGAAGCCAACTGCCAGATTGCCAATGCCGGCTGGTGCCTCCGCCGACACCCGTGTAAGAACGGGTGCGCTGCGACGTTTCATAATCGCGCACCCAGATAGGCGCAAAGGCGCAGCAAGTCCGCAAAGATACCGCCCGCGGTTACCGCAGGGCCTGCGCCGGGTCCTTGCACGATTAAAGGGTTCGCCGCATAACGCCGTGACGTGAATTGCACAATATTGTCAGTCAGGGAGATATTTGCGAAGGCATGTTCCTGGTCAATGGTTTGCAATGACACACGAGGCGCCTGTCCGGCGTTCAGTTCTCCCACATATCGCAATACCTTGCCCTCGGCCCTGGCGGCTTCCAGGCGCGCCTGCATGACATCATCGTTGCTTGCGTAAGCGTCCATAAAATCGTCGACGCTGACATTCTCCAGGCCAACCGGCACCAGGCTTTCGATCTCTACTTGTTCAAGCTCCAGGTCCAGGCCCGATTCGCGCGCCAGGATAATGAGTTTGCGTGCCACATCCATGCCAGAAAGGTCATCGCGCGGATCCGGCTCGGTAAGGCCCTGCTCTCTGGCCTCACGCACAATTTGGGAAAACGTTTGTTTGCCGTCGAAACGATTGAACAGGTAGGCAAGGGTACCGGAAAAAATCCCTGCAATGCTCCTGATCTCGTCGCCCGTATGAACGAGGTCGCGTGTCGTAAGGATAATTGGCAGGCCCGCGCCGACGGTGGTCTCATACATAAAGTGCGCGGCGCCCTGTTTGCTGGCCTGATCCAGCGAGCGATAGAAATCCATGCTGTCCGTGCAGGCTTTTTTATTCGGGGTGATTACGTGAATGCCTTTAGCGAGCCACTCAGGATAATGTCTTGCCACCACGCTGCTGGCCGAGCAGTCGATAATCACGGTGTGTGGCAGATGGTCTGCATCAACGTGCCCGACAAGCTCTTGCATGTCGGCCTCAACGGCGCCCGATTGCCATGATGCACGCCAGCCTTCCAGATCAAGTTCATTATCATACAAGCGCATCCTGTCACTGGTCAGCAATGCGCGCACGCGCAGGTCAACACCGGCAGTCTGCTTGAGCCTGCCTTTTTCAGCCCTGATCTGATCAAGCAGCTCGCCCCCGATGTTGCCCGGTCCGATCAGGCCGATCGAAAGCGTCTGCGGTGAAAGATAGAAGCCTGAATGCACAGCGCGTACCGCACGGCGCCGGTCCGTTGCCTGTATGACTGTCGAAATATTGCGTTCCGAGGATCCCTGGGCAATGGCGCGCACATTCACGCCCGATTGCCCCAGGGTATTGAAAAGTTTTCCTGCGACGCCGGGGGTTCCCGCCATGCCGTCACCGACTACAGCAAGTATCGCAACATCGTCTTCGCGACCAATCCGCTGTACCTGCCCCTCTGCGATTTCGATGCGAAAAGCCCTGTCAACGGCAGCGCTGGCCAGATCGGCCTGATCATTGCGGACCACGAAGCATATTGAATGCTCGGAACTGCCCTGGGATATAAGTACAACTGAAATCTCCGCCTTGCGCAGCGCGCCGAAAAGGCGATTGGCTGTTCCCGGAACGCCAATCATGCCGGTACCTTCGAGAGTGAACAGGGTCACATTCTCGATGGTGGTTATGCCCTTAATACGAGTATCGCCACTCGCTGCAGCCCCAATGCGTGTACCAGGGCTGTCCGGATTAAAAGTGTTCAGAATCCGCAAGGGAATCTGTTTCTCGATTGCCGGTCTCATGGTAGCGGGGTGCAACACGCGGGCCCCGAAATAAGCCAGCTCGACGGCTTCGTCATAGCTGAGATCCGCGATGACCTGTGCACCCGGCACCAGACGGGGGTCAGCAGACATCACACCATCAACATCTGTCCAGATGCATACTTCGCCGGCATCCAGCAGGCAACCAAACACCGAGGCGGAATAATCGCTGCCATCGCGTCCCAGCGTGATGGACAGCCCATCAACGGTGGCGGCTATGAATCCTGTGATGATGATTTCTTCGCAATCTTTACCGTCAAGATACGCCGCAAGATGGCCTGAGCTGAGCTGCCATTGCACCAGCGGGCCCATTTCAGATTTTCTGACTTTAAGAACCTCTCGTGCGTCCAGCCAGCCGACGGCTCGTGCTTGTTGCCTGCGTAATTCAAACAGCAGACGCGAACTCCACAATTCGCCATAGCCGGCTACCGCGTGGCGGGTGTCCTCCGAGGCCGTCCCCAGCACCTTGACGCCCGTGAGAATTTCATCCAGCTGCGCGACTGAGCTGGCCAACCACGACTCGAATCTGGCCTGTGCGTCGGACTCCAGCAATGACGCCGCCAATTCGCGGTGTTGCAGCGCGAGCGACTCAAGCTGGACCCGGTAGGCTACGCTGCCCTCGGTCGCGGCCCTCGCCAGGCCGAGCAAACGATCGGTTACGCCCTTGACGGCGGACACTACCACTGCTGTGCGGGTAGTCCTCCGGCCATCCAGAATAGCGGAGACGCGTTTGAATTCAGCAGGCCCTGCAAGGCTACTGCCGCCAAATTTGTGCACTATCCAGTCGGTCATTCTTAACTGCTACTTGTTCTCGCTGCCCGGGTTGACGTCCAGCTGCGGTACCCAATGGGCCTTGTTATCGGTAAATACATTTCCTTCAGGCTCACGGTCGGCCGGCGTGTCCAGGCAGCCCATCGCGATATGAATTTCGCCTGGCCATTTTTCAGACTGGAAGAACAGACTCGAGCCGCAAGCCGCACAATAGCTGCGCGTTGCACCCGGCGAAGAGCCGTAGTGCAGCAGCTGTGCTTTGCCAGACTTTAGCCTGAACTGTCCCTCGGGGACCCCGATCCAGGTAACCAGCCCGGCACCGTGCGCCTTGCGGCACATGGAACAATAACAATGCGCACACCATTTACTGGGAAAATCAAATGTAAAACGAATTGCCCCGCATAAACAGCTGCCCTGTGCACTATCTGCCTTTTGCATTGCCGCCGCTCCAGGGCCCGTTAATGGCCACGCGGGCCTGTTTGCAGCACGGGCACCACACCACTCCAGTCGGACTCGACGGCACCGACCCGCACCCGGTTGCGACCACCTTGCTTGGCCTGGTACAGCAGCTCGTCGGCGAGATGGCTGAGCACCCCGCTGTCAATGCCCACGCAGGGATGCCCGACAGCGCAGCCGACACTGATGGTCACGAACTCGGACAGGGCCTCGCTTGCATGTTCGATGCCCCGGGCCAGCACGTTATTACGCAGACGTTCAGCCACCGTTGCTGCGCCATCCAGGTCGCAGTCTGGCAGGAGCACAGCAAATTCCTCTCCTCCGAGGCGCGCCACAAAATCCTGGTCGCGATGCAGAGACTCGCCCAGGGCGCGTGCAACCGTCACCAGGCAACGATCACCAGCGGGGTGACCAAAACTGTCGTTATAGAGTTTGAATTGGTCGATATCTATCATGAGCTCGGCCAGCGGCAGGTTGTCTCTCTTGCATGCCTCCCAGAGCTCCACCAGCTGTCGCTTGAACGCCCTTCGGTTTGGCAGATTTGTCAGGCTGTCGCGCATGGCCTGGTTCTGAAAACGCTGCCGGTCCCGATCGGCATCCCGCGCCTTGCTCAACAGGGTGAATTCACGGCGCTTTTGCTCGAGCAGGTTTCTTTGCAGGATGTCCAGATGCTGGCTGATTTGCGTGAGTTGCCGGGCGGCCCATTTATGCAAATCACAGCGCAATATGAATCCAAGCTGCTCCCCGCTGTCCACACGGGTAATTTCTGCCAGGTAATCTCTGGCACCGTCGACCGTTTGCAGTGACAGGCGAAACCCGTCCAGGCGCTGGGAATCGCGAGCCTTCTTCAGATTGCGCAGAAAAACGTCCGGGGGGTCTTTCAGAAACGCCGCAAACTGGCGATCTTGTTGCTCTTCGCCGGTCAGCCCCAAGGCTTCGGTCGCGGCCGGATTGGCAGCCAGGATCGCGCCATCTGACGATAACAGCCACACTGCTTCCGGCATCCGCTTGAATATGATTTCGAATGCGCCCTTCAGCATCCTCTGACCCGTCCTGGTTTTCGACATTATAAGCAAACTTTCTGATTATGCTCGATATTCTTCACATTGCTTGCCAAAGGACGATAAGCGCTACAATGAGCAGACGCGCCCCACTACTGGATCAGGCAATTCAGAGACGGCCGGGGTGCATCATGTCATGTACAGCAACGCGCTCAACAGACCCATGACCATCGCGATCTTCGGTTCCATCGCGATTCACGTATTGCTTGGCTTGTACGCACTGTGGGTCATCGGCTCTGCACTGCATCCATCCGTGACTGAACGCCTGCTGGTTATCAAGCTGCAGCCGACCCAACGGGATGATGCCGCCACCAACCAGGCAGCGGCTGATGCTGCAACCGCTCGCACTGCGACGACCCGCCAGGCACGTACTGTCGATCAGTCAGGATTGCAGAACCGTCGCCCGGCGCCGGCGCGAGTTTCGAATCAGCGAATTGAAATTGCCCGGACTGAATTACTGGAAAAATCGAGCCCAGACCCGCAAACCCGGATTCAGGCCAGCAAGCCGCCGAAAAAAACGCCGGACAAGCAAATCGAGGCGCCGGGAGCCAGTGCGACTGCAATAGAATTGCCCGGCCCCGAGCCGGTCATAACTACTATTACCGGTGACCGTTCCATTGCCAAGAGCACCGCGGATCCGGCGGCCGAGAAATCGCCGGCCATCAGGCTGAATCCGGTCCAGCAAAAGATGCTCGCGAAAAAGATTCAAAAATGGACCCGAGCGCTGCACAAGAGCAAGTCTTTTGCCAGCCCAGTGACCTGGACCCACAAGGGTCAGGTCTACGAGGCACACTTCACTCATATTCCCGCCAAGGGCGATACCGATATCGCCAAAGTGCTGGTCGAGGTTCTCACCCGCCAGAATGGCCAATTATTGCGCACCCAAATGCAGATGAAAATGCTCGCATTTTCACATTTTGCTCAGTTCGTAAACCGGTGGGACCAGCGTGTTCAGATGCATGACGACAAACTCGATGGCCGGTTTCACTCCAATTCGCAAATCAATTTTGCCTGGGATCGCAATGTCCGGCCGCAGTTTCTTGGTAAAGTCACCACAGCTTCAGAGCGCGTTAACTTCTCCGATACTCGCGGATATCGCTATCGAGATGAAATATTCGTGGGCGGCCTCGAAACCGGTGTCAGAAGCATCCCGCTTGTGCACCGTTATTTTCCGCATGCAGCCACTGACCCTGATGGCAGCCAACAGGTACTGCAGTTTACCGATGATACGCATATCAGGTTTTACGCAGATGGCAGTCTGGGCTGGCGCAAGGCCCGGGAGGGCGGCACCCAAACGCGCGTGCAGCTTACCGGTCAGACTGTTTATCTGGTTGGTGCAAAAGGCAAGACCTTGCATGTGAGTGGCGAGGTAAATGGCAGCATCCTGGTCTATTCGCCGAGTCGCATTGTTATCGAGGATGACCTGACATACGCGCACGGATCCACCGGGCCTGCAGCGGTTGGTGCCTTTCTGGGCCTGGTCTCTGGGAAAACCATTGAGATTGCTGCACCCGAGGTGACCGGCCCCGGCCCCTTATATGTGCATGCATCGATTTATGCGCGGCAAAAGTTCAAGGTCCAGGACTATCGCAAGCGCGAGAATTCCCTGCTCTACATCTATGGCAGTCTGACCGCTGGCACCTTGAGTGCCACCGAGCCTCGGTTTGCGACGCACATCGAGTTCGACAAGCGCCTGGAGGAACAGCGGCCACCGGGCTTCCCGGTGACCCGTCGCTATGAACTTTCACAGTGGGATGCTTTGTGGCAGGAAGCGCCGCGCCTGCACTTAAGCAAGTATTGATCGCAGCAATACTCGATATACCGAAACCTTTATGCGCTTTCGCATAAGACGATGCAGCAGGACCCGTTGGTAACCCATGATGGTGCCCGACGACTGCGGGCCGGCAAGCAGTGGATGCTTCTGCCTGTTGAATCGTCTAAGCTGGGCGGATGACTGTCCGGTCAGGGAGGGATCCAAGCTATGTTGGTTCGGTTCTGGGGCACTCGGGGATCGCTGGCTAAACCAGGGCCGGACACGCTCCGCTACGGCGGCAACACCTCTTGCGTGGAAGTACGCTCGGCTGCCGGCACATTGGTCGTGCTGGATTGCGGTACAGGTGCGCATGACCTGGGCACCGCACTGTTGGCGGAGACCAAACAACCCTTGCAGGGTCACTTATTAATCAGCCACACCCATTGGGACCATATTCAGGGTATCCCGTTCTTTGCTCCACTTTTCGAACCACAAAATGAATGGGATATTTATGCGCCACACAGCCTGAGTCAGTCAGTGCGGGAAACGCTGGCGGGCCAGATGCAATACACATACTTTCCGGTGACGATCGAAGCACTCGGCGCAAAAATCAGTTACCACGATTTACTCGAAGGCACTCTTGAAATTGGCGATATTACTGTTCGTTCGCGCTACCTCAATCACCCGGCATTGACCCTGGGTTATCGCCTTGAAGCCGAGGGCTTATCTATAGTCTACGCTTGCGATCATGAACCCTATCCGCGGGAGCAGGCAGAAGGATTGTCAGAGCTTGGCGGTCAGAACCGCCGGCACGTGGAATTCTTGCGTGGTGCCGATCTCGTTATTCATGATGCCCAATACACCGAAGCCGAGTATCCGGACAAGATTGGCTGGGGACACAGTACCGTGGAGTATGCAGTTACGGTCTGCAAGGCGGCGGGCGTCAGGAAGTTGGCGCTGACCCACCATGACCCGTTGCGCAATGATGATGCCGTTGATGAGATAGTCAGGACGATTACGGCCCAGCTTGCTGCGTCAGGAGATTCATTGCAGGTCTTTGCCGCCGCAGAAGGACAGACAATTGAACTGGAGTCGCGCACAGATGCCGGCGCGACAACCGGTTCAATATGGTTTTCTGCAGTCACGCCTCTCACGCCGGCTGTTTCAGAGTATTCCATATTCCTTGGCGCCACCGACGACCAGACTGCACAGACGGTTGCCGATGCGGCCGCGGCCGAAAATGTGAGGCTTATTACTGCAACCAGTACTAAGACCGCACTGAAAGAGTTGGAAGCGCAGCGGCCAACGCTGATTATCCTCGATGAAAATTCGGCTGAAGATAACGCCCTTGCTATTTGTCGGAAGGCAAAGGAACTGGCGACGCCACAGGCACCACAGGCACCGATCGTGGTCATAGCTGACGATGACAACAGTAATGCCGCATTAGCGGCATTGACCACGGATCGTATCCAGAGGCCTTTTTCTCCCGAGTACATCCGCACTCGTATCCGGGCATGGATACTGCGCACGACCTGCCGGTGGGAGCGAGCACGGCAGCCGCATAACGAAGAGGAACGTCTCGCTGCCCTTGACAGTCTGCGAATCCTCGATACGCCGCCGGAAGAACGCTTCGATAAAATTGCCCGTGCTGCCGCAGAGGCCCTGGATGTGCCCATTGCACTCGTCAGCCTGGTAGACCGCAACCGACAGTGGTTCAAGTCCTGTATTGGCCTGGAAGCACGAGAAACCCCTCGTGACATGGCGTTTTGTGCACATGCGATTCTCAATGACGATGTACTGATTGTCCCGGATACGTTTCTTGATTCGCGCTTTTCCGACAACCCATTGGTTACCGGGAATGTGCGTGTCCGGTTTTATGCAGGTTACCCGTTACGGTTACCGAATGGACACGTGGTTGGAACGCTCTGCCTGATTGACGTGAGACCACGGCAGTTTGACAAGCAACAGGTAGAGTTACTGAGAGAATTTGGCAAGTCTGCAGAGCAGGAACTGGCGGTCACGCCGCTCGAGAGCGGCTGAACCGGGATGGTACTCGCGGAAATGGTGGGTTGCCGCGCACATGCTTTCGCCGACTACTGCGATGGCGGGGCCGGTGCGCGGAACCACCACTGGCGTCGAATTATTCGAGAGAAAATATGGAAATGGTGGGTTGCCGCGCACATGCTTTCGCCGACTACTGCGATGGCGCGGCCGGTGCGCGGAAGCACCACTGGCGTCGAATTATTCGAAAGAAAAAAAAGAAAGTGGTGGGTCGTGCAGGGATCGAACCTGCGACCAGCGGATTAAAAGTCCGATGCTCTACCAACTGAGCTAACGACCCACTGGAGGGGGCGCAATGATACCTGATCAGGTGTTTATAAAAAACCCGCATATTTTTTAAACGGAGCTGATCGCACGAGCATAGCGGGTCGGATCCTCGAGTTTGGCTGCCGCAAATCCCTCGCGGCGCAAGCGACAGGCGTCACAGCGTCCGCAGGCGCTGCCCGCCTCGTCAGCCCGGTAGCAACTTACAGTCAGTGAGTAGTCGACACCAAGACGTTCTCCAAGCTGAATTATTTGGGCCTTACTAAGATCGATCAAAGGCGTATGAATAGTCAGCTTACTGCCCTCTACACCGGCTTTGGTCGCCAGGCGCGCCGTCGTCTGGAATGCAGCGATGAACTCTGGCCGACAGTCCGGGTAGCCCGAGTAGTCCACGGCATTCACACCAATGAACATGTCTTCGGCACCCAGTACTTCGGTCCAGGCGAGCGCCAGGGCCAGAAACACGGTGTTGCGGGCGGGAACATAGGTCACCGGAATGCCCTCTTCCGAAGAATCCGGCACTTCGATGCCGGGATCGGTAAGCGCCGATCCGCCGAATTGTGCAAGATCAAGCGCCATGATTCTGTGCTCGGCCACGTTCAAGGCCGTGGCCACCCGCCGGGCTGCCGCCAGTTCGGAGCCATGGCGCTGTCCGTAGTCGAAGCTGAGCGCATAGCAGTCATAGCCATCGCTCGCCGCTTTTGCCAAGACAGTGGCGGAGTCCAGGCCGCCTGACAAAAGAACCACCGCTTTCCTGCGAGCGGCCGGAGTCATCGCAGACAGGTACCGGCCGGTTCGGCCACGCGCTTTCGCAAGCCAGCACCCGTGTGCTGCGCAGATCCTTGCCTAGCGCCCACGCTCGTCGCCCCATAACAGTTTATGCAGTTGCAACTGCAGCCGAACCGGTGAGCGGTCAGCCAGTATCCAGTTGGCCAGGTCGAGCGGCTTCACTTGATCGAAACTAGGTGAAAGAAAAACTGTACATATCTGATTTATCTCGTTTTCTATTATTACTTGCGAGGCCCATTCAAAGTCGGCCCTGGAGCAAATTACGAACTTGACCTGGTCGCTGGCACGCAGATGGGCGAGGTTTTGCATGTGATTACGATGCGCTTCTCCGGACCCCGGCGTTTTCAGATCCATGACGCGAACAATTCGCGGGTCCAACGCCGAGATGTCATACGCGCCGCTGGTTTCTACTGACACCTTATAGCCCGCGTCACACAGGCGCTGCATGAGCCTGGCACAGTTTTTTTGCGCCAATGGCTCGCCGCCCGTGACGCACACATAATCGGTGCCGTATTCGCCAACCGCGCTTACTATGTCATCGAAGGACAACCACTGCCCGCCATGAAAGGCATATGCCGTGTCGCAGTACTGACAGCGCAGCGGGCAACCCGTCAGGCGCACGAAAACTGTTGGTGCACCGGCAGTCAGCGCCTCACCCTGCAGCGAATAAAAAATTTCGGTGATCTTCAGCCGTGCATCCCTGGCCAGCTCGTCCTTGCGCGCTCCCGCCGCAGGCTCTTTGGCTGATTCCGTGGAAGCGTCAGGTTGCAGATCAGTGACAGACATTAAAGGCACTGTTTTGATCGGGGGGCAATTGGCGTCAGCGGCCTTCCCGCTTCATGCGCTCGAGCCGCTGGGCGGCCAGTCCTGCCGCGGTGGTATCCGGATAGTCGCTGACGGCTTTTTGAAATGCCGCCTTCGCAGCATCCCAGTTCTTGAGCTCGTAGTGGCAGTAGCCGATCTTCAATAAAGCGTCGGGCACTTTGCGGGAATCCGGGTAGGCGGTGGTCACTTTCTGAAACTCGGGCAAGGCGCCGGCGAAATTCTGCATCACATACATGGCTTCACCCAGCCAATATTGCGCGTTGCCCGCGAGATCGCTGTCCGGATAACTCCCAAGGAAGTCTGTAAAAGCTTCCGCCGCCTCCGAGTACCGGCGCTCCTTCAACTCTGCAAATGCCGCCTCGTAAGCTTCAGAGTCTGTGACCAGCGGAACGGGCAAATCCGGCACGCCTCCTTGCCCGCCTGTCCGTCCCGTGGCCATGCGGTTGGCTTCGAGCTCGCTCAAGCGTCGATCCACATCCAGGTACAGATCGCGCTGGCGCTTACGGCCACTCTCGGCCTCAAAAGCAAGTGTTTCGACCTGTCCGCGCAATGCACGGATTTCTGCCTGCATTGCCTGCACCTGGTTAGCAAGTTCCAGCAGACTCTGGTTCTCCACCACGCGCTCGAGAACTTCCAGCCTGTTGTCGAGCTCAGCGAGCTTGAG
This sequence comes from Gammaproteobacteria bacterium, assembly GCA_041565075.1. Taxonomy (GTDB): domain Bacteria; phylum Pseudomonadota; class Gammaproteobacteria; order Steroidobacterales; family JABDLF01; genus JABDLF01. The sequence continues at coordinate 796 of JBFGOQ010000030.1, read as the reverse complement.
CGCCACGGGGTCTTCCTGCGGTGCACTGGTGACACAAGCGTTTAACAACACCGCCGCCCCGGCCACCATGAACACTCTTGCAATACACTTCATCTTTTGATCACTTCCCCTGCCTGGCTCGCGGATGCTCAACGATAATTGATTTCGACGCGGCGGTTCTGCGCCCAGGCAGCTTCATCATGCCCTTCGTTGGCGGGGCGCTCTTCGCCATAGCTGACGGTCGTGATTTGCGTATCGCTGACGCCCTGCAGTTTGAGCATCCTGCGCACTGACTGCGCCCGCCGTTCGCCCAGGCCAATGTTGTATTCGCGCGAACCGCGTTCATCGGCGTGGCCCTCGAGACGCACTCGCTTGTCCTTGTTGCGGGCGAGATAACGGCCGTGGGCATTGATGACGTCCACAAATTCCGCGCGGATGGTGCTCTGGTCGAAGTCGAAATAAATGACCATCTTGCTCAGCGGATTGTCGGGGTCCTCGAATGGATCAAGGATTCGTGCCGGGGGCGCCTCGACGGTGCCGGTACTGACCCCGGAATCACTGGGTTGTGGAGCTTCCGTCACGGGCGGATCGGGCTGCACTGCCGGCGGTCGTGGGCAGCCGGCCAGCAACAGGGTGGCAAAGACGGCAAGAAACAGGATTGAAAGCCTCATGAGAGTTGCTCCTCGAGATTATTAAAATCTACCTACAAATATGGCCGCTCTCGCGGCCTCGCCCTGAGTGGATAATAAACGATTTGGCCCGTTTACCAATACATCACAGGTAAGGTGACCATGCCGGCTCTCGAATATCGCCCTCG
>JBFGOQ010000029.1:0-28969 GCA_041565075.1 Gammaproteobacteria bacterium | reverse complement strand
GCCCTTTCCACCGCCGCCAGTTGGTTCAGCGCCGGCGGATCACCGGCTATGCGCTCGGACAGCAATTGCGTATATCCCAGCACCGAGGTCAGGGGCGTGCGAAATTCATGCGACATGCTGGCGATGAATTCGGTTTTGTGGCGACTGGTCTCTTCGGCCTCCTGCTGACGCAATGCCAGTTCCGCACGGGAATCGATGAGCTGATCCATCAGCCGCCTTTGCTCGGCGTTGACCAGTCTCGACTCGTTGGCAGATTGCTGCAGATGACGCTGCGCGTCCACGGTATTGCTGCGATCCACCAGCACCAGCCAGGCCGGTGTACCGGGCAGCACGTGCACATCGACCGTAGTTTTGTCATCAAGCGCCAGCGCACTGATTGCCAGGGGTGAGGCCAGGTCCAGGCCCACCATGAAGGGCAGAGCATCAGCCAGCGGCGCACCCACAGCGGGCAGGGTCAGGTCCAGGGAATCCGGGTCGCCAAAATACTCCACCAGCGACCCCTGATCATCGACCCCGAGACACAAACAGCTGAACGAGTGCTCCATCAGCCGCACGATATGCTCGCGCAACTCCGGTGGCAGCTTTGAAAGTTGCTGGCTCATGCGGGTTTCGCGCCGGTTACAGCCCGCGCCAGCTCGTCAAAGGCGCGCTCCACACATTTGCCGGTCTTGGCGCTGGTGCACAGGACCAGCGATCCGGCATCGCGCAACTTATCGAGCGCCGTCTCGGCCACCTCCCAGTCGTCTTCCAGGTCAAACTTGTTCACCAGCAATACATGCGGCAGCTCGCCGTAGCGTTCCTGCACGGCCTGGCGCAGGGCGAGAGCATTGGCCAGGGTTTCCTTGCGCGTGCCATCGGCGACCAGCAGGTAAGCCTGGGCGCCCCGCATGTAGGCAAACTCGGCAGACGAAAAGCGGTCCGAACCGGCAATGTCCCAGATCACCATGCGCAGCTCGCGACCGTCCGCAAGCGGGATATCTTTGGTGTCGATCTTGACGCCGACGGTGGTGAGGTATTTTTCTGAAAAAACGTTGTTGACGAAGCGCGCGACGGTACTGGTCTTGCCTACGGCGAAGTCACCGATAATGCAGACCTTTCTGGAGATACGCGACATGGACCTCAGGTAGAAGGCGCCAGCGCGATCTGCAGCACCGCCTTGCGCTGGCGCGCGTCGGCGACCGGGTTGGCTGGCAGGCCCGCGACAGCAGTGGTGAGCCGGTCGGCCGGAATACCCTGCGCAACGAAACCGGTTTTCAGTGCCTCGGCACGTCGTTGCATGACGTCGAGGTTTGCGTTCCTGTCACCCACGCCGTCCGCGTAGCCGACAATTGTGACGTCCACGCCACGCCCAATCTCGTCGGCCATGGCAAACATCTCACGCAGTCGAGCAGCGGCGGAGACAAGCGCCGTGTTGCGAGGATCCAGCAGGCTAGCACCACTCTGGAAATAGAAAGTCCTGCCATCGAGCTGGCGCACCCGTTGCACCAATTGCTCGAATTCTGCCGGGACCAGTCCGCCGGTTTCTGTTCCGGCCAGACCCTCCACTTGCCCCAGGCGCAATGGGATGTCTTCAATCCATCGCTGCGGGGCAACGCCGGAGATCTCAAGCACCTGCTGCGACACCTCGAGCACGGTCCCGGCGGGGGGTTGCAAAGCGCTGCGGGCCAGACTCAGGATTTCTTCATCGCTCGCCACCGTGGCACTTGCATCGGCCCGGTTCACGCCCGCCAGCAACGGTGCGCGGGCCGCGAAGTCCCTGCGCCACTCAATGCCGGCCCGGCCGGTCGCCACCAGCGTATCGCCTTGCATTGTGAGCTGCACGCCCGGTGGGGGTGCCAACACCCGGCGTGCGCGGCGCAACACGATTTCCGGCTCCAGTGACTGAAAGGGGTCCAGCTCGGCCGTGACTTCGACATTTCCGAGACCTGTACGCTCAAGAACGGCGTCCAGGTCATCGGCCAGCGGATCGGCCAGGCCACGCATGGAAATCTGCCCGCCATTAGCGACCAGTTCCGTGGCGACCAGGCCGGGTGTATCGGCCACCGCCTGCGAGAATCGGGCAAGCCGCTTGGCCTCCAGGTAATTGCTGACTACCAGCCAGGCGAGCACGGCCGCAAGCAGCAGCAAGATTATTTTCAGCGGGGGCGAGAGCAGTCCTTTACTTTTTTCTTCCTGGCTTGCCTGGCGCTGTTCCAGGAACAGGCATTCCGCCAGTAAATCTTCGACCCCCTCCATGCCCTCGGCATCGCCTTCGAAGCTTTGCAGTGCGTCTCCGTACTGCAGATTAACCCGTTCGAGTATCTCAGCCAGTTCGTCGCGCAGGCCGCGTGGCGGTACGCCACGGATTACGCAGGCCATCATCGAATAGGGCCCGTGTAACACCCAAACGGTAAATTCACCAATATCCGCCGTCTCGAGCAGCTGGCTGTGATCAGGCGAAAACGAATCCGTCACGAAGTCCTGAATGGCCGTGAACATGGCCGAGACAGCATCGGCATCCTGGGCCACAGCGCTCTCGTTTTGTACATGTCCGGCCATGAGCCCGCGCTCACGCTGGATGAGATAGACCTGTTCGATACGGTAGACCAGGGTTTTGCGAAGTATGTACTCCCCCAGCGGGATGCCGGCGCGGGCCGCCTCCATGCGCCACTTGAGTCCCTTGGGCGACAGGCTGTACTCCATGGTCTGGTTCAGCGACTGAACCAGAGTCTTGAATGTTTCCGCAATCGATTTGCGAATTGCCGGACCGATAACCGGGAACAAAGCATCGGCAAAGGCGCGCGGGTTTTTGTTGACCGCATACTCGAAACTCTCGCGCACCGGCTCTCTGAGGGCCTTGACCAGGGCGGGATCCCGGCGATGGCTGACGCCGATGGCCCCCGGCAACACTTCGGCGACGTCGCGGGTACGGGTGCTCGGGGATTCCGTGCGCTCCTTTATCGACTCGAGCGTTTTCTGCTCTTCGGCGAACAGCAGCTCGCGGAGTTTCTCGAGTTCGCTCACAGCTTTAACCCCCACCCGGGCGGGTGGCCGGGGTCATTCTCCGTCGCCTTCCCGTTGCAGGCGCGAGGCAAGCTCCGCCAGCAGGGCGGAAAGATCTTCGCGGGCGACCTTGTCGTGCTCCAGCCGGCTACTTTCATGTTCAAGGGACTTACCCAGGCTTTCGCGGGTCTTCTTCACGAGCTCCACCAGCTCATTGTATTGCTCGCTGATGTCATTACGAAGTGCCTGGGATTCCTTGCCGAGCATGTCATCAAGATCATTCAGGCGCTCGCCAATCTGGTGATTGACGCTGTTGAGTTCGTTGCGGCTTTCATCCTGCAGCGCCACCAGGCGTTTTTTCTGCTCGTCGAGCTGTTCCGACAGGCCCGCCAGCTCGCGCTGGGTCGCGGTGGCAATTCCTGTCAGCCGTTTTTCGAGAAACTGGCTCATCTTGTCATTCTCGGCTACCAGCCTTTGCTCGAGCTTGGAGAAACGCGTCTCGTATTCGCGAATGTGTGCGCCAAACAAGATTTCGCGAATCTTGTCGACATTCTGATCGCCGGCCGCGGCGGCCGCTATGTGTTCTGATTTTTCACTCATGACTTCGTCGTTCCCGGAGCAACCGGTCGGGGTGCTCCTCAATCAAGTTTTTCCAGCCTGTAGCCATGCTGGTAAATGGCAGTCAGCTTCCAACCGTTCTCGTCGTTTATTCTGAGCTTCTTGCGCAGGCGGCTGACGTGTGTGTCGACTGTTCGCGTATTCAGCTGCTGTCCATGCATACCCCATATCGCTTCCAGTATGTGGTCCCTGGAAACGACCCGACCCGCATTGCGAAACAGGAACACGGCAAGTTCGTACTCACGATGAGTCAGTTCCACTTCGTCGTCACCGATACTGATGCTCTCGCGTGAGGTATCAATCTCATAGGGTGCGGTATCGGGCAATTCTTCTGCCTTGCGCCCGCCCCTGGCGCGACGACCCAAAGCCCGGATGCGCGCCTGCAATTCCATCTCGCGCAAGGGCTTGGTCATGTAGTCGTCGGCACCGCCCTCGAGGGCCTCGACGATATCCTTTTCGCGATCTTTGCCGGTCACGAACAGGACCGGCGTGTAGCCCTGTTCGCTTTCGCGGAATCGCCGAAGCACTTCGATGCCCGGCATGTCCGGAACAATCCAGTCCAGTAGCAGCAAGTCAAAGCTATCTCTTAAAGCCGCACGCAAGAATGACTTGCCGTCACTGACATGATGGCACTGGTGACCGGCCTGGGTCAGCCATGCCTCGATCAGTTGCGCCTGATCGAGGTCATCTTCCAACAATGCAATCCGCATTCGACGCCCTTTTCCCCGATGCCCGGACCCTCATCCCGAAGGGTCTCTTGATTATGTAAAATTCCCGTGCCCAGTCTGCTACCGTACAGTTTACTTGTTCAACCTTAAACCTGCCTGCCTGATTTTACAATTTCCCCGGTCCTTCAAGGACTTCCGCGTCCTGTTGAGAGTCCGCTTTATCTTCGTCGGTCCGTTCATTTTCCAGTTCGGCGATCAGTAAACCCGCGTTGGGCAGCCGCTCGTCGGGATCTTTGGCCAACAGGGTGTCGATGATGGGCTGGTAATGGCGCAACGACTCCGGTAGCTCCGGGACCGGCGCATGGCTGTGTTTGTAGATCACCGCCAACGGCGTCGCTGCCACGAATGGCTTGCGCCCGGTCAGCATCTCGAAAAACATGACCCCCAGGCTGTACAGGTCCCCGCGCTCATCGACGCGCTCACCCTGCCCTTGCTCCGGACTCATGTAATAAGGGGTACCGAATATTTCGCCAGTATCCGTCAGGGCCTCGTGCAGACTGAGTTCCTTGGCCAGTCCGAAATCGATGAGGGCGATGCTGCCGTCGCCACGCAGCATTACGTTGGCGGGCTTCAGGTCCCGGTGCAAAACACCGACTTCGTGAATCTTGAAAAGCGCACGCGCCACCTGCAGAGTAATTTCAACGGCATCTTCTTCGCTCATCGGGCGGCCGCCCATGCGCTGCTTGAGATTGCCTTTGGCGAAATACTCCATCGCGATGTAGGCGTGATCATCGGCAATGCCATGACCATAGATCTGCACGACATTGGGGTGGGATATCTTGGAAATGACTTCGTATTCCTGGATAAAACGTTCCAGCGCGCTGGTGCCGTCAGACGCATCGCCAACCTGGCGCAGCACCTTGAGTGCTACGTCGGCGTCCAGCTCTTTGCTGTGTGCCAGGTAGACCCATGACCAGCCGCGGTTTGATATTTCACGGATCAGCTCGTAACCGCGGATCATGATCGGCACGTCGCCAAACATAGAAGCATCCCGCGCCGACGACCGTGCCAATGCCAATGCCCGCCTGCGAGAGCGCACCGCTTCCTTTATCGCGGTAATGAGAAACTTGTGCGTCAGCTTGCCCTTGGGGATGTAGTCAGCAGCGCCGGCCTTGATCGCCTGTACTGCCAACAGTTCATCGCCCTCGCCGGTAAGAAAAATCACCGGTGGGAAACCGGGCCGCGCTTTGAAATCGCGCAGCCAGGCCAGGCCATTCTCGTTCGCCTTGTCGAAGCGCGGTCCGAGATTGTAATCAAGCAGCACGACGTCGAGGCCTTTGCCCTTGAACTCGCGATCAAATCCGCCGCGCTCCATGGGATCGTGATGAATGATGACTGCATCCCGCCACTGCGTGGTGATGTGGTGCGCAAGCAAGTCGCGGTACTCCGCATGGTCATCGATGATCAGGATTCTGAGAGGCATGGCTGCCGGCGGCTGCCGTTGTCAGTCAAGTTCGGCCTGCACCCGCTCGAGGTACAAGTCCATTTCGTCCAGTTGCGCGGCAATGCCGGCGGCATTGCTGTCGGCGGCCGCCATTTCGATCCTGCGACCGATTTCGGTGAGCCCGGGTAAACCATAAGCACCGCCGGAACCGCTCAGGTTGTGACCGATAACCCGCAATTCCACAAACTGCTTGCCGGCCAGCAGTTCGACGAGTTTGGCGTGCTCTTCCCTGCGCCGCGTGAGGTAGCCGGGCAGCAGGCTGCGCACGATAGGGTCAACAGTATCGATGGGAGATTCGGTTTCGCTCATTGGGCCTGCCGTCCGCGTGCATGAAGCTTGATTATACAAGGCCTCGGGCCCGGTCCCAGCCCGGGCGCGATATCATTTCGGGATCAGCCGGTCCCGAACAGCTCGCCCTGGCTGTCCGGCTCTTCCTGCAGGGAAGACAGCAGTCGCTCCCGGCGCGCCTTGGCCGCGTCGCTCCTGCTTTGCTCCAGTTGCTTGAGATAGGCGGGTGTCACATCGCCGGTCACATAATGTCCGGAGAAAACCGAGGTATCGAACTCGCGTATCGCGGCATTGTGATAAATAACCGCTTCCACCAGGTCCTCCAGATCCTGGTAAATCAGCCCGTCGGCGCCGATCAGGGCAGCAATCTCTTCTTCGCTGCGCCCGTGGGCTATGAGTTCCGACGCGACCGGCATGTCGATGCCATAGACATTGGGAAAGCGCACTGGCGGTGCCGCCGAAGCAAAATATACATTTTTTGCGCCCGCCTCCCTGGCCATTTCGATGATCTGGCGCGAGGTCGTGCCACGCACGATGGAATCGTCCACCAGCAACACGTTCTTGCCACGGAATTCCAGGTCGATGGCATTCAGCTTGCGGCGCACGGATTTCATGCGATCCTGCTGCCCCGGCATGATGAAAGTACGGCCGATGTAGCGATTCTTTATAAATCCCTCGCGATTCTTGGCGCCTAATGCAAAAGCCACCTGCACCGCTGCCGTGCGGCTCGTATCGGGAATCGGTATCACGACATCAATCTGGTGATCGGGCCATGCGCGCAGGATTTTTTCCGCCAGTCTGTCGCCCATGCGCAGGCGCGCCTTGTAGACAGATATCCCATCTATAATTGAATCAGGCCGGGCAAAATAAACGTATTCAAATATGCATGGCGCATGCTTGGGCGAGGCCGCACACTGGCGGGTATGTAATTGTCCCTCGAGATCGATCAGCACTGCTTCACCGGGCCTGACGTCTCTGACCAGCTCGAAGCCCAGCAAGTCCAGCGCAACGCTTTCTGACGCGACCATGTGCTGCACGCCATCGGCGGTTTCGCGTCGCCCGATCACCAGCGGCCGGATGCCAAAAGGATCACGGAACGCCAGCACCCCCTTACCCACGATCAGCGCGACCACTGCGTAGGCACCCCGGCAACGTCGGTGCACGGCCCGCACCGCCTCGAAAACTTCCTCCGAGCCGGCACCTGCCATGGCTCTTTGCTGCAGTTCATGGGCAAAGACATTCAGCAGCAGTTCGGAATCTGATTCAGTATTCAAATGCCGCAGATCTTCACCAATCAGCATGGATTCAAGTTCCACGGCGTTGGTGAGATTGCCGTTGTGCGCCATGGCAATCCCGAATGGGGAATTTACGTACAGGGGTTGCGCCTGATCGACTTGCGAGCTGCCTGCCGTCGGGTAGCGTACATGCCCGATCCCGACGTTGCCCACCAGACGCAGCATATGCTGACGCCGAAAAACGTCGCGCACGAGGCCGTTGCCCTTGCGCATGTTCAGCCGCCCGCTATCGAGGGTACAGATGCCGGCCGCATCCTGGCCACGATGCTGCAGCATCGTCAGCACGTCATAAAGCGACTGATTAACCGGTTTGCTGGCGACGAGACCTACGATTCCACACATAGCCGTTGCGTCAGGTTGCCGGATCTTCGGCGGGGTCGGGTGCCGCTTCGGGCGCGTAGTCCAGATACTCGCCAAGTTCCGGCGGCAATATGTCTCGCAGCCACCCCACAGCCTGTTCCACATAGGGAATAAGCAGCGATTCGCGCCACCAGCTTTCTTCTTCCACCGGCAGCAAACCCACCGATAGCACCAGCAACAGAGCGAGCAATATAACGCCGCGCACCCCGCCGAAAACCATGCCTAGCGTTCTGTCGGTACCGCTCAGGCCGGTGGTCCTGACCATCACGGTTGCGACGTAGCCGAGCAGCGCGCCGAGCAACAAGACCGCAATGAAAAGCGCCGCGCCGGCGATCAGCAGGCGCACGACTGGCGAATCGACTTTGCTGGTAAGAAATTCGGCAGCGTCGCCAGCGTATATGTAGACAACCCAGATCGCGACAATCCAGGTGCCCAGGGAAATTGCTTCGCGCAGGAATCCGCGAACCAGACCGACGATAGCGGATATCAGTACGACGGCGACGATGACGTAGTCGATGATCAGCATTTATAAACCGCTGCGGACATTACGATTTGCGCACGCATCTTATCAGAGCCCGCTCGCCAGGGTTGCGCCGACGGGCATCATGGGTGGCGCAACACCGCCGTCACCTGGCCGTCCTTTTTCAGACGCTCCGCCAGGGCTTCCGCCCGCTCCCGTTCCCGCTCCGGTCCGACCCGCACGCGATATAGCGTCCTGCCATTATCAGACACGCGGGTCACAAAGGCGCGATAGCCGCTGGCCTTGAGCGCATCACGCAGGCGCTCCGCGTTGTCCTGGCTGGTAAAACTCCCGACCTGCACGGCCCAGGCGCTGAGCGGATCCGCCGGCCCGGTGGATGCGGCCGCTTCCTTAGTATTGGATGCGGGCGGTTTCTCAGCAGTTGTCTCGCGCCCTTCACTCCCGCTCCGGTCGATCGCTGCGGCGCTGCCGGCGGACAGAACGGGCTTGGCAGGCGCGGCATCGGGAACCGGCAAGGATCGACGTTCGGTCACGTCCGATGGCGAACCGGGTCCGTCCAGGAACAGCGGAATAAAAATGACGCCTGCAACAACCAGTACGATGGCGCCCGTCAGTCGTTCTTTAAGACCCTCTTCGATCAACAGAATGACTCCACCGGCTTACAGGGCGCGCGAAGTTCGCGGGACATTCATTATATCCCATGCGCCAGGGCCGCTCCGACCGTGTGGAATGATCCGCACACGACTATCCGGTCGTCGGGACCTGCCGCTTCGCGCGCCGCATCGCATGCCTGTGGGACCGAATCCAGCGCCGTTGTCGGCTGGGCACCCAGCTCGCCGCCAATGCGAGCTGCGAGTTCCCCGGCGCTTTGACCGCGCGCGCCCGCAAGGCCCGCCAGGTACCACGCATCCGCCTGCGGTGCCAGCAAACGCGCAACTGCTTGTGCGTTCTTGTCGGCCAACATTCCCAACACCACGAGGGTGCGCCCCTTGCACGGGTTTTTTGCGAGCCAGTCAGCCAGAACCGCAGCTGCCTCGTCGTTGTGGCACACGTCCAGCAGCCACCGTGGGGACCTGCCCTTGATCTGGATGCGCCCGGGCAGTACCGCTGACTGCAGACCCTTGGCGACATGCCCCAGCGCTACGGGAAAACGGTCCCCCAGCCGGGTAAGTGCCGCCAGCGCGAGCGCGGCATTGTCCAGCTGCACTGCCCCCTGCAATGCCGGAGCAGGCAGGCCGCCGACTACCTTGTCTGCGAATTCGAACCGCCAGGTATCACCGTCACAGCGCGCATCGAAATCCGTGCCGAGGCAGAAGAACTGCGCGCCGATGCGGCGCGCATGTTCATGCAGGCCCGCCGGGGCCTGACGATCGCCGCACAGAGCCGGTCTGCCGGATCGCATGATGCCTGCCTTTTCCCCGGCAATCTGTTCGCGGTCTTCGCCCAGCCATTCCTGGTGATCCAGCCCGATATTGGTGATGAGCGCGATATCCGCGTCCACGACATTGACGGCGTCCAGGCGGCCGCCCATGCCAACCTCGAGCACGGCAACGTCGACGGCGGCTTCGGCAAAGACGAACAACGCCGCCAGCGTCGCGAACTCGAAGTATGTCAATGTGGAATCGCGACGCGCGGTATCGATGTCCTGGAACGCGCGCAGTAACGCCTCGTCGGCGACCGGCACGCCGTTTATCTGTATGCGCTCGTTGTAGCGCAGCAAATGAGGTGAACTGTAGACACCCACCCGATAACCGGCCGCCGTCAGGATGGCCTGCAGGTACGCGCAAACCGAACCCTTGCCATTCGTCCCTGCAACAGTCAGCACAGGATAGTCCGGGGGTAACTCCAGCATGCGTTGCGCCACCGCGGCCACGCGCTCGAGTCCCAGCTCGATCTCACTGTGGTGCAGGGTTTCCTGCCATGCCAGCCATTCGGCCAGGTTGGCGAAACGCGGTTTAGACATGCCGGTATGAGTCAGGACTTGCTTGCGGGTTTGGGCTTGGCGCGCTGCTTTTCGTTCTTGTAGCACAACATATCGAGCAGGCTGGCCAGTCCGTCACGCATTTCCCTGCGGTCGATGATGAGATCCAGCGCACCGTGGTCAACCAGGAACTCACTTCGCTGGAAACCTTCAGGCAACGTTTCACCCACCGTCTGCTGTATCACCCGGGGCCCCGCGAAACCGATCAGCGCGCCGGGCTCGGCCACGTTGATATCACCAAGCATCGCCAGGCTCGCCGAAACGCCGCCGGTAGTCGGATCGGTCATGACCGAGATATAAGGAACGCCTTTTTCGGCCAGCCGCGCAAGTGCTGCTGCAGTCTTGGCCATTTGCATGAGCGACAAGAGCGCTTCCTGCATGCGCGCCCCGCCACTGGCAGAAAAACATATCAGCGGGCATTTATGCTCGAGCGCTTCTTCGGCAGCACGCACGAAGCGCTCGCCCACCACTGACCCCATCGAGCCGCCCATGAACTTGAATTCAAAGGCGCACACCACAACCGGCCGCTTTCTGAGCTTGCCTTTCACGGCTACCAGCGCATCCTTTTCGCCGGTTACTTTCTGCGCCTGGTTGATACGCTCCCGGTACTTTTTTGAATCGCGAAATTTCAGTGGGTCCATGGGCTCGAGGCCCGCACCAATTTCTTTGATTGAACCCTGGTCGAGAAATAACTCGAGACGTTGCCGTGCACTGATGCGCAAATGATGCGAGCATTTCGGGCAGACAAAAACGTTGCGCTCGAGTTCAGCACGATAAAGCACAGCATCGCAGGAAGGACACTTGCTCCAAATGCCTTCCGGCACTGAACGTGTGCGCCGTTCCGTCTTGATCCGTGACGGGATGAGTTTGCCAAACCAGCTCATAGTAATTGCCGGACCTGCCCGTTCGCGGAGGGATGAGGTTCCCGATTCTAGCGGCTGGGGGCGGGTATTACACCCCGAATCATGTCTGCCCTCCGGGCAGCAGTCCAAGAGCGCGGGCGCTTGCTGCCCCGTCCGGCAAGCCGAATTCCCTGTCGTACTCGACACCGCAGAAATACAGGCCCCGGGCCGGCGCCGTGATGGCCGCGCGCGTGCGGTCACGACCCAGCATGACCTCGCGCGCCCAGTCCGACTCTGCCTCGCCCTTTCCGATGCGCACCAGCAGCCCCGCAATGTTGCGGACCATATGGTGCAGAAATGCGTTGGCGCACACGTCGATACTGATCCACTCGTCCCGCCTGGCAACTTCCAGCGTGTGGATCGTTCGCACAGGCGACTTGGCCTGGCAGCCGGAAGCGCGCAGCGCGGAAAAATCGTGCTCACCGAGCAAGTGCACGCAAGCCTGTCGCATGCGCTCGACCTGCAATTGCGGGTATACGACCCAGGCGCGTTGGCGGCACAATGCTGTTCGTACGGGACGGTTCAGCACCAGGTATCGGTAGCGTCGCGACCTGGCGCTGAAGCGCGCATGGAAATCCGGGGCGACCTGGTGCGCCCAGCACACGTTCACGTCGTCCGGCAGCTCGCTATTGCTGCCCAGCACCCAGGCACGATTGCGGCGTACGGCATCGCTGTCGAAATGCACAACCTGGGCACAGGCATGCACACCGGCATCGGTGCGCCCTGCACAAACGGTTTTGACCGGGTGGTCTGCGACCTTTGCCAGCGCCAGTTCCAGGGTTGCCTGGACACTGCGGCCGTCTTTTTGAATCTGCCAGCCGCTGAAATCGCTGCCGTCATATTCAACGCCCAGGGCAATACGTGCCATGTTCAGGCAACCACCCGCCTGCCATGAGCATGGTAATTATGCAGCTTGCTTATGATCAGAATAATCGGGCGCCGAACCGGCGATGACCCCGACCCGAACCACGCGCGTTTAACCGAGATTGTCGAGCAGACTCTGCGCTTCCTGCTTTTGCGAGTCGTTACCTTCATCCAGCACTTCGTGAAGGATATTGCGGGCGCCATCGGGATCACCCATGTCAACAAAAGCCCTGGCCAGGTCAAGCTTGGTTCCGACTTCGTCGAGCTGCTCGCCCTCAGGAAGATCCAGCGCCTGCAGCTTCTGCGTAGACTCCTCTTCTTCGTCGTCTAAGTCTTCACCGTTGGCGCCTGCCGCGGGCAGCTGCGTGGTCATGTCACCTTCCATGTCGCCAAATTCGACGCGCGCCGTCGCATCGTCATCCCCGGCAAAGTCTTCCCGAGATATCTGCACGGTTTCGTCTCCCGCCAGATCCGCGGGCGCACTTTCGATCTGACGGGTGGCATCCTCGTCCATCGCCTGCATCTGTGCCGTGGCATCCGAGATATCAATTTCGTCCAGGTCGACCTTTGGCATTTGCATGGTCGCACCATGATCATCGGACTCGGCCTGCGGCGTTTCGACCGTCATGTCGTCACCTGCTCCGAACGGATCAAAGTCGGCAGATTCTGCGAGCAAAGTCTCGTCTGAACCGGTGGCGGTGCCGGCACCCGACAAATCTTCCACACGTGTTTCGTCGTCGTCCTGCAAGGCGCCGGCGACGTCTTCCTCGCTGACGTCTTCCATGACCGCGGTAGGTTCTTCGTCAGAGACATCCTCAAACTGAAAGTCGAGGTCGATTTCCAGATCTTCGTCCAGGCCGCCAGCTGCCGAGACTTCCGGCGAGTCGCCCTCGGGGAGCGCTGCGCTCAGATCGGTACCTTCCAGCTCTGTCTCAGCATCGCTATCAAATCCCAGGTCCATGTCCAGGTGGGTAGAACCCAGGTCCAGCGTTTCCTCGGAGGGTTCCAGCTGGTTTTCGACCTGCTCTTTCAGCGCATCCAGGCCCGCGTCGTCCGTGCTGTCCGCGTCACCCAGCACGTCCAGGTCGGTAACCGTGCCGGCTTCATCATCGTCCAGAGAAAATTCGAGATCCGGTGCATCAAATACGCCGGTCGACTCGGTGCTGACAAAAATATCCTCGTCAGGGCACAGTTGCTTGCCCATGATGACGACTTTTTCCCAATCCCCTGCGCCGGCATCGCCCACGTCACTCTTAAAGCCCTGGGCCTCCTCGAGAAAACGTTCCTTATTGCCCCAGACAAAGAATATTTCCAGTAACTTCATTTTGAGGTCACGGCGTTCCGGCTCTTTTTCGGCCGCCCTCTCGACCAGCGCCGCGGCCTGGTCATACAGACCATAGGCCATATGGAAATCAGCTTCGGCAACCGGATCGGATTCATCGAGCTTCAGCGCATCATGCCCGATCATGGTGTCTTCAAACGGATATTCGGCCTCGTCATCGCCAGCCAGCGTTTCGACCTGCTCGGCTTTTTCGACTTCGAGTTCGCCGGGCGTAAAGGTGCCGGTATCTTCGAAGGCATCGCCGAGTGCGGCGGCAAATTCGTCGGGCTCGGCCTCAGCATCCGGCTTGAGTGCCTCTTCAGCAATTGTGTCCTCGGCTTCGACGACCACAAACGACTCGTCGCGGTCGAATTGCGGCGCGGGTTGGCTCTCGGTATCCGGCTCGCTCGCCGGTACCGCTGGCGCGGCCTCCGCTTCCGGCGCTTTCCATTCACCCGTCTCCCAGCTCTCGGCATAGTCCTCGTCGCTTGCGCGGCGTCGCATCATCCAGCCGAAAACGCCCAGCAAGCCGATGCCCAGGATGCCCAGTATCCAGATCCAGGCACCGGCCAGAACATCCACCACCCTGGAGATCAAGCCCTTGGATTCGACCGGCGGGCTCACCACTACCGGTGGCGGAGTCACTGCTTCGGCAGGTTCGGGCTCGGCCGTAACAGGTTCAGTCACCTCGGCAACCGGCGGTTCAACCACTTCGGCTGCAGTGTCATCAACTACCGCTTCGACATCAGGCTGCTCATCCACCACGGCTTCGGCGGTCGCTTCCTGGTCCGCCAATCTCGCCTCCAGAGACTCGAGACGCGACTGCAGCGCTGCCAGTTCAGACTCCTTGACATCGATCAGGCGCCTGGCATTTTCGAGTTCACCCTCCAGCGAACGAATGCGCGCCGTCAGCGCCGCGTTGCCGGCGAGTTCGCTGTCCGCTGCTGCATCTCTTGCCCGCTCATCGCGACCGGCCTGCTCGCGCGCCGCATCGCCGGGCGGCACAAGTCGCAGGCGCCCCCCCTGGCCAGTCTGGCCGGCCCGTGCCGTGGCCGCGGTGTCTGCCGCTGGCCGGGCAGCAGGTTGTGCAGGGCGCGATGCACGCCAGGCGGCGTTTTGCCGACGTACTTCTGCAAACGCGGCATCCGTACTCAATGCATAAATATCGCTGGTGCTCGGCACACGCAGCACGGCACCCTGGCGCAATCGATTTATGTTGCCCATAAACGCTTCGGGATTTTCCCTGAACAGGGCAATCATCATCTGGTTGATCGAAATGGAACGCTCCGGGCGTAAGCGGCTGGCAATGGTCCACAAAGTCTCGTTGCGCCTGACCGGGCCGTAGCGGACACTCAGTGCATCGGAACGCGGCGCGCTTCGCACGGGTGGTTGGGCACTCGGTGGTGGCGGCGATGGTTCAGCCGCCGGCACGCGGGTTACTGCTCCCGTTGATGGTTGCGTAACTGCCGGTGCGGCGGGCCGTGTGGCAGGCGTCGCCTGTTCCGTCATGAAGACCGGCGGATCCAGCAATACCGTGTACTCTCTGAGAAGCCTGCCACGCGACCAGTCTGCTTCCAGCAGGAATGTCACGAACGGTTCGCGCACTGGGTCTGCGGTGCTCACCCGCACGATGGCGCCACCGCTGCCATCGCGTACGATCCTGAACTGCATGCCCAGCAGGTAGCCGGGTCGGTCCAGCCCGTAGCTTGCAAAGGCGTCTGCCGAAGCAAGGGAAATGCTCAGCGAGTCCAATTCCGCCGTGGTGGCAGAAATCAGCTCGATTTCGGCATCCAGGGGCTGGTTCAGGGCAGAATTCAGTTTGATGCTGCCAAGGCCCAGAGCCATAGCGCTCACGGGCAACATGGCAATCAGGCAAAGCAGGAATTGGGCGGGTTTGCGCACTACGAAGGCTCCCTCGATGCTCGGCACCCCGGCGCGTGTTCCTTGGAGCCGTACATATGTTGTAAGCGAAAGCTCATAATTCTCTTCACTTTCGGGCGCTAACTATAGCTTATAAGTAGCTTTCTACCAAGATTTCAGCAATTTGGACACTGTTGAGCGCAGCGCCCTTTCGGATGTTGTCAGAAACCACCCACATGTTCAGCCCCCTGGGGTGAGAAATGTCCTCGCGAATTCTGCCAACAAACACCGGATCGGCGCCCGCAGCCTGGCCGGCGGCAGTCGGCACCTTGCCCGCCGCAGGCTCATCGATCACCGTCACGCCGGGCGCAACCATGAGCAATTTGCGCGCGCTCCTGGCGGAAATCTTTTCGCGGGTTTCCAGGTGCACGGCTTCTGAGTGCCCGAAGAATACCGGCACCCGCACGGCGGTCGCATTGACCCGAATTTCCGGATCCAGAATCTTGGCCGTCTCCCAGGCCATTTTCATTTCCTCGCGCGTGTAAGCGTTGTCCTGCACCTGGTCGATCAAGGGCACGACATTGAAGGCTTGCTGGCATATATCTTTATCGTCAAGCGGCCGGCCGTTCATTAGCAGTGCCGTCTGGCGCGCGAGATTCTCCACGGCCCTGGCCCCTGCTCCCGAGACCGCCTGGTAAGTGGCAACGTTGATGCGCTCCACTACCGCCTTGTCGTGTATGGGCTTGACCGCAAGCAGCAATTGGATGGTCGAGCAGTTTGGGTTGGCGATGATACCGCGCCGGGTATAAGCGGCGATGTCTGCGGCGTTAACTTCTGGCACCACCAACGGTACATCGTCCTCGTAACGAAACTGCGAGGTGTTGTCGATTACCACGCAGTTATCGGCGACCGCGCGCGGCGCATGCTCGGCCGACACACTCGCGCCGGCAGAAAACAGCGCGAGTTGTACCCTGGAAAAATCGAAGTCCTGCAGGTCGACAACCGGGACTTTGCGGCCCGCAAAGGACACCTCGCTGCCGGCTGAGCGAACACTCGCCAGCGCATGAACCTCACCGCAGGGAAAGCCGCGCCCGGCGAGAATTTCAAGCATGGCCTCACCGACGACACCCGTAGCGCCAACGACCGCGATATCAATTTTTTTCGACAATGCCGGCTCCCTTGGTCGCGGTTCTCGAGGCGCGCATGAACAACAGCGTGATTAAAAATGCGGCCGCGGCAATTGCCGCAGCGAGATAATACGTCATCGATGCACCGAATTGTTGCCAGGCGTAACCGCTTAAGACACTGCCGGCCACGCCACCGGCACCGAAACTCAGACTGCTGTAAAGCCCCTGTCCGCGCACCTGCAAGGGCCCGGTAAAAAAGCGATGGATCAGGGTCACAGCGACCAGGTGGTAAAGACCGAAGGTGGCCATGTGTGTAAGTTGCGCCGCAAACAGCACCAGCGGATTCGCCGCCAGCTCAGCCGTAACAATCCAGCGCAGGATGCACAGACCGACTGCGACGCGAAACAGGTTGGTCAGAGAATAGCGCCGCAACAAGCGCCCGGCATATACGAACACGACGATTTCAGCCGCGACCGCCAGCGCCCACAGCGCACCGATGCTGGCGGCAGAGTAGCCCAGCTCAGCGAGAAATACCGAGAAGAAAACATAGTAGGGTCCAAAGCTCGCCTGCACCAGAAAGCAAACGAGCAGCAAGGCGAGCACGCGCGGCTCGAGCACCACCGAGAGCATGGAAGCCTGCGGCGAATCCTGCGCTACGGGCGCACTGACAGGTGTCAGGCAAGTGCCGATCAGCATGCAGAGCAGCAAGGTGCTTACTATCCACGGCAGATAAAGCACCGGCAGAAAATCGAACAGGGCGCCCGAGCCTGTTACCGCGGCAATAAACCCGACTGAGCCCCACAACCGAACCTGCCCGTAACGCTCGGCTTGAACACCCAGGTGATTAAGCGTGTGGGCTTCAAATTGCGGTATGACGCCCGACAAGCCAACGCTGAACAGCGCCATCGCAACGGCCAGTGCCGCGAACGTCGACAAAAATGGCACTGACACGAAGGCCAGCAAAGTACAGGCTGCGGACGCAACCATCGTCAACCGCGCATCGCCGCGCAAATCCGCCAGCCAGCCCCACAAGGTCGGAGCCACGACCCGCCCGGCCATGATAATGGCCATCACTTCCCCAATCTGGATGGCGTCGAATCCGCGCGCCACCATGTAGAGGCTCCAGTACGGAACAAGGGCACCCAATGCCGCGTAATGGAAAAAATAGAAACTCGCCAGGCGGCGATACCCAGAGATGCGGGCCACCTTCAGGCCCGCGGCGGTATTACGGGCGTCGAACCAGCAACGTCGGCATTTTGCGCACGGTGCCGCAGGTAGTGATCCATGAGCACCAGTGCCAGCATGGCCTCGGCGATGGGCGTTGCGCGCAGACCCACACAAGGATCGTGGCGCCCGGTGGTGACGATATCGGTTGGCTTGCCGTCCACATCAATAGTCTTGCCCGGCACCTGAATACTGCTGGTCGGTTTCAGTGCGATGCTGACCTCGATGTCCTGGCCGCTGGAAATGCCGCCCAGAGTGCCACCCGAGTTGTTGCCGCTGAACCCCTGTGGCGATAGTTCATCACGATGTTCTGAACCTTTTTGCTCGACCACTGCGAAACCGGCACCCATCTCGACGCCTTTCACCGCATTGATGCTCATCATGGCATGAGCAATAGCAGCACTGAGCTTGTCGAAAACCGGTTCACCGAGTCCCGGCGGCACTCCGCTGGCGCGCACTGTCAGGCGCGCACCAATTGAATCGCCCTCTCGCCGCAACGCGATCATGTATTCCTCGAGTTCAGCTATGCGTTGCGGATCCGGACAAAAGAAGGGATTGTCATCGACACTGCCCAGGTCTTTTGGTTCAAGCCGGATGGGGCCGAGCTGCGAGAGGTAGCCCCTGATCGAAACACCGAGTCGCTCGGCGAGATATTTTCTGGCGATGGCGCCGGCCGCCACGCGCATGACGGTTTCGCGTGCCGAGGAGCGCCCGCCTCCGCGATAATCACGGATACCGTATTTTTGTTGATACGTATAGTCCGCGTGACCGGGACGAAAGCGGTCCTTGATCTTGTCGTAATCGCGCTGTCGCTGGTCCTCATTGGCGATATACATGCCAATAGGCGTTCCGGTGGTCTTGCCTTCGAATACGCCGGACAGGATCTGCACCCGGTCGGGCTCCCGCCGCTGACTTGTGAAACGGGACGTTCCCGGTCGGCGCAGGTCGAGGTGCGGCTGTATGTCGGCTTCAGCAAGCTCGAGACCGGGCGGGCAACCATCCACGATACAACCCAGCCCTGGCCCATGGCTTTCACCAAAGCTCGTGACTACAAATAATCTGCCGAAAGCGTTTCCGGACATGTTTATTGCTCCAGCGACCCGCTCAAGACGCCCGCGCAAGCGCGTCGCTACTGGCTCGCAATTCGGCAGCCGAGAGGACAAAAACGCCGTCGCCACCGTGTTCGAAATCCACCCACGTAAATGGCACATCCGGGAAAGCGGCCAGCAGCGCGTCGCCGGAGTTTCCCACTTCCACCACCAGCGTGCCATCGTCATCCAGATAGTCACTCGCTCTTGCCAGTATTCTTGTCACTATCTTTAATCCGTCAGCGCCGGCCGCCAGCCCCAGCCGCGGCTCATGCCTGAATTCCGGTGCCAGCGACTGCATATCCTGGCCATCAACATAAGGCGGATTGGAAATAATTAATTGATAGCGGGCCTCGGGGATGCTATCGAACAGATCGGACTGCATCACACTCACCCGGTCTTGCAGCCCGTGGTCCCGAATGTTGCGTTCGGCCACGGCCAGGGCGTCTGCGCTTATATCGCTGGCATCGACACGCGCACCCGGAAACACCCTGGCGGCTGCCACAGCAATACAACCGCTACCGGTGCACAGATCGAGAACCTGGCGTACCTGAGCAGGATCGACCCAGGGTTCGCAGCGTCGCTTGAGCAACTCGGCGATGGGCGATCTCGGGACCAGGACCCGTTCATCAACGTAAAAAGGCAGGCCCATGAACCAGGCACGATGTACCAGATAAGCCGCCGGTATACGTTCATTGATGCGCCGGTCGAACAAGCTGGCGATTTTCAGCTTCTCGTCACGGGTGAGGCGGCAGCGCCAAAAGTAGTCGGGAAACCCGGGCGTCAGGTCAAGGGCCGCCTGGACCAGGTAAAAGGCTTCGTCGGCCGGATTGTCGGTGCCGTGGGCATATTCAAGCCCGGCCGCCTGGAAGCGGCTGGCACCCCAGCGAACAAAATCCGCCAGGCTCAGAAGGTCGTCGATCGCTGATTGTGGTTCACTCAAGGCACGGCCCCGCTTTGCGCGCGGCTATAATACCCGACCCACCAGTTAGCTGAAGAATGTTTAAGCAAATGTCTAAGCCCCTCATCGTCGCCGGCGCCATTTCCGCAATGGCTCTCGGCATGCTTGTCTATATGCTCACCAGCAATTCGCCGGGATCACGCGCCGTGGCATACCAGCGCCTGACCGTGTTGCCGGATGGTCGTCCGCTGCCCGAATTCGAATTACTGGCGCACACCGGAGCGGCTTTCACGCGCGAAAATTTCAATGGCCGTCGCTCGATATTGTTTTTCGGCTTCACCCATTGTCCTGACGTGTGCCCGACGACGCTTTATCAACTTGCGCGCGTGCAAAGCCAGCTCGACGACCTGCCGCTGTCGGACCGACCGGCCATCTACATGGTATCAGTGGACCCGCAACGCGATACGCCTGAGACCATGGCGCGCTATGTGCAGGCCTTCGATCAAGGTTTTACCGGTGTCACAGGCGCCGCGGATGAAATCGAGCGCGTCACGCGGTCGCTCGGCGTAGCACATGGCAAGGAACCGGGCGAGGACGGTGAATATTCGGTGTTGCACAGTGCCGCCCTTTTTTTCCTGAATGCCGAGGGGCATTTCGTTGCGGTTGCGTCGGCGCCCCACGACGTGGATGTCCTGGTAAGCGACTATCGCAAGCTGTTGTCCGACCCCCGAGCCTGATGTGGTGATAAGAAATGCCGTTTGGCTGCTTGGCCTGCTAATGGCTGGCTGCGGGGGATCAGACATCCATGCCGAGGGCGGCTGGCTGCGCGCGGCACCGGATGGCCGGGCACTTGGGGTTGCCTATTTCGACCTTTTCAACGATGGACCGGAGACCATAATTATCGGCGTTGAGAGCGAAGCCCATGCCAGCGCAGCGATCCACGAGACGATCTTGCGCAATGACATAAACCACATGCAGGCCCGCGACCGCCTGAGTCTGCCGGGGGGCGACACCTTGCGGTTTGCGCCGGGCGGCCTGCACATCATGCTGGACGGCGCCCGGCGCGACCTCAGGGTCGGCGACACCGTCCAGCTGACCCTGCTATTTGCCGACGGCCGCAAAGTGCCGGTTTCGACGCGCGTAAGCCGGGAACGCCCTTGAGCGGGCAATCGGATAAGGCCAGCATCGGCGCAAAGCTGTTCGCGGCTGTGCAATTCCCCTTACCCCACCACCTGCTGTCGCGGCTGGTGCACTGGCTGACCCGTCGCTCGCTCGGCCCGGCGCATCGTGGTGCGATCCGCGCTTTCACCTGGGCGTTCAAAGTCGACCTTGGCGAAGCTGCGCAGCACGATCCCGGCGCGTATCAAAGTTTTAACGATTTTTTCACGCGCGCGCTGGCGCCCGGCGCACGCCCGCTGGCCGACCCTTTATATCCATTGCTGTCGCCGGTGGATGGGCGAATCAGTCAGCTCGGCAAGATCACCAACAAGCGGCTTTACCAGGCCAAAGGCCATGACTTTTCGCTGGCACAATTGCTGGGCAGTCAGGAGCTGGCTCGTGGTTTTGCAAACGGCAAATTCGCGACAATTTATCTTGCGCCACACAACTACCATCGTATTCATATGCCGGCCAGGGGTCGCCTCGTATCGATGCATTTCATTCCGGGCCGGCTATTCAGCGTGAATGCCGCGACCGTGAGCAATGTGCCCCGCCTGTTCGCGCGCAACGAACGTGTTGCCTGCCTGTTCGAGGGGGATCATGGACCGTTCGCAATGGTGCTGGTGGGCGCCCTGTTTGTGGGCAGTATCGAAACCACATGGGCAGGCGAAATCACGCCAGGGGGCGGCAGGCAGCCGGCAAACTGGGACTACCCCGCAACGGATCCCGGAGTCATAGACCTGGCCCGTGGCGAAGAAATGGGGCGTTTCAACATGGGCTCGACAGTTATATTGCTGGACTCGGATGTCGCGGGCGGCTGGCGGGCCGACCTGGGGCCGGGCAGCGCGCTGCGCATGGGCGAGGCACTGTCGTTGCCCGCTCAGCCCAATGCGTCGCAATAAACTTCGGCAATCTTCGCCAGCCCGGATTCGTCGGCTTCACTGAATCGGGCAGTTACAGGACTGTCCAGGTCCAGCACCCCCAGCAACTTGCCACCTCTTAGCAGCGGCACCACCAGTTCCGAGCGCGAAACCGGGTCACAGGCGATATGCCCGTCGAAGACATGTACGTCCGCGACCCGTAATGCTTTGCGGGTCGCGGCGACGGTACCGCACACGCCTGCCCCGAGCGCGATACGCACGCAGGCGGGCTTGCCCTGGAACGGCCCAACCACCAGCTCGCCTTCCTGCAAGAAATAAATGCCCACCCAGTTGACGTCCGGCAGGGCATGAAACAGCAGCGAGGTCAGGTTGGCCGCATTGGCGACCGCATCCCTTTCCCCGGCCAACAAGGCAGTGGCCTGCCGCACCAGACTGTCCCATTCGGTGTGCTTGCCATCCTGTGCCGGGTCCTTGTTGTCTTCGCGCTTCATCTTGTTCTTCATGCGAGCTCGATCGGGAAACTCATGACCTGGTCTAGAGATCGCGCGCCCAGCGCCAGCATCAGGACACGATCGAGGCCCATCGCCACGCCGCAGCACTCTGGCAAGCCGGCTCGCAAGGCCGCGAGAAATCGATCATCGGGCCGCACTGCAGTCTGGCCCCGCTGCCGGCGCCGACCCAGGTCCTTGTCGAAGCGCCCGGCTTGTTCGTCGGCATCCCGCAATTCCTCGAAGCCGTTTGCCAGTTCCACACCATTCAACAGCGCCTCGAAGCGTCTCGCAAGTCCCGGCTCGTCCGGGTGACGCCGCGCCAGCGCAGCCTGGCTCGCAGGATAATCAAATACGAAAGTCAGGGTGTCCGGCGGGAGTCCTGGCATGAGTATGCTGGACATCGCGAGGTCGAGCAGTGCGTCCAGCTCGTCTTCGCCATCGGGTGGCGTGACGCCAAGCTCGCACAGGACTTGCCGCAGTTGCCTGGCATGAGCCTGCAGCGGATCGATGCCTATGCCATCCTGAAACAGTGCTCGGTAGCTGATGAAGTGCGCCGTTCGCGCCAGCCCCCTCCTGGCCAGAACAAGTTCTAACAACTCCGCGACTTCATGCATCAGTTCACTCAGGCCGAAACCTGTCCGGTACCATTCCAGCATCGTGAATTCGGGGTTGTGCAGGCGCCCCCTCTCGTCTTCCCGAAATGCCTTGCAAACCTGATAAATATCGCCACTGCCCGCGCACAACAAGCGCTTCATGAAAAACTCGGGTGAGGTATTGAGAAACAGCTGCTCGCCGGATCTACCCGCGACTGCAAAGCTCTCGATGTTGGGATCGGTCGCCGCCGCCCCTGCCAGGCATGGCGTCTCCACTTCCAGCACACGCCGCTGGCGGAAAAACTGCCTTACCCGGTTCAGCATTTCGGCGCGCGCATGCATGGCCTTGAGGCTGGCAGCAGGTTTCCAGTCAGGTCCGGTCATCGTATAAGGCGCTGGCGCAAGGCCACCTGTGTGAATCTGCATCAATCGCGCGCGCGACTGACATACTCACCGCTGCGAGTGTCAACCTTGATCATCTCGCCTTCTTCAACGAACAAGGGCACTTTTACCACCGCACCTGTCTCCAGGGTGGCAGGTTTGACCCCGCCCTGGGCGGTATCACCACGCACGCCGGGGTCGGTCTCGGTAATTCTCAGCTCAACAAATTTCGGCGCCACAACTATGAGGGGTGCGTCGTTCCACAAGGTAACCTGGCACAGGTCCTGGTCCTTGAGCCACTGTGCGGCGTCGCCAACCGCTGCTGCGTCTGCCTGGAACTGGGCAAAAGACTGCGGATCCATGAAATGCCAGAACTCGCCATCGTAATAAAGATATTGCAGCTCGGTATCGTGCACATCTGCGGCTTCGACCGATTCGCCTGATCGGAAAGTGCGATCCACTACACGTCCGGTCTTCAGGTTGCGAATCTTCACCCGATTGAACGCCTGGCCCTTGCCGGGTTTGACGAATTCGTTCTCGACAATCGCACAAGGATCGCCATCAATCAGCACCTTGAGGCCCGAGCGAAATTCGTTGGTGTTGTAAGTTGCCATGAGGATAGCGGCCCCTGCAGTGGCCGTCAGCTGAAAGCAGCGCATGATACCCCGTACGCGATGCCGGAGTCAGCAAGTCGAAGCGCCAGGCGTCTTTGGAAATGCACGATCGACTTGTATTCGCAACCGTGCGGGAAGTGATCGCCTGCGCAGCGCTTAAATGTTACAGTCTGCGACGCCCCAAACCCAGGAATATGGGAGTCCGAGCATTGAAAGACAGGCAGGCCGTTCCCGTCATCGTGCTGGGAGCCAACGACGACCAGGCTGAGGCCATCAACAGCACCCTGCGCAACAGGGGCATCGCCGCGCATGTCAGCCGCGTGTCCGACGCAGCGGAACTCGGCGACCTGCTGGAAGTCCGCCAACCCGAACTTATCTATATTGTGGAACCCGCCGATACCGCTGCGATTCGCAAGGTCACACGGCTGTGCGAAAAACGAGCGATCGGCGTACCGGTGATAGTGGTGGGCAAAAAAGTAACCGAGGATCGCATCGCCGAGACGCTGGAGGCGGGCGCGCGGGACCTGGTAAGCCTGAAGAAGACATCCCGATTCCAGAATGTCGCTGCACGAGAACTGCGCTCCATCAGGTTCGAGCGGGCCATGGGTGCCGCGCTGCGCACTGCCGACGAATACAAGGAACAATTGGTTTCGGTCGTAGAAGCCTCCGCCGATGCCCTGGCGTATGCCCAGGAAGGCATCATGGTGAATGTGAACCCGGCATGGCTTGAACTGTTCGGTTATACCGACATCAATTCGCATATCGGGCAGCCGCTTATGGACCTTTTCAGCGAAGAAAGTCATATCTCGCTGAAAGGCGCACTCAGGGCATGCGTGGAAGGCCAGTGGAATGGTGATGCCATCAAGGTGGATGGCATCTGCAGCGACGGCTCCATCGTCAAGCTGACTCTAAACCTTAACAGTGCGGAGTTCGACGGCGACCCTTGCGTGCGTATCAGCCTTGCAGACCGCAAGGAGGAACACGCACTGCAGAACCGGCTCGAGAAAGCCTTGCGCCTGGATCCCTTCACCAGCATGTACCATCGCGGCGAATTTCTGCGGGCCCTGCGCGAGCGTCTCAAGGAACCCGCCAAGGGCGGCATTCGCGCGCTCGCCTATATCAAGCCCGACAACTTCAGCGAGATTTCCGAATCGGTCGGCCCGCTTGCCAGCGACGAAATACTGCGCGAGATCGCCGGGTTTACCCGCGCAGCAGTGCAACCGCGCGATGTTTATGGACGACTTGGCGGTACCATGTTCGCCGTTCTCCTGGGGCGGGGAACGGCAGGCGATGCCGAGGCCTGGGCAGAACAACTGCGAGCGGAGGTCGCAAGCCATGTATTCGAGGTCGGCGAGCATGCCATTTCTGCCACCGTATCGATTGGCATCGCGCTGCATGATGTCGATAACGCCAGCGCCAACTCGCTGATAGTCAGCAGCCAGGAAGCCTGGAAACATGCCAGTGATGAGGGGGGTAACCAGGTTTTCATCGAGGTGCCGACGGACAGCACAATCAAGATCAAGATCGACGATCGGATCTGGATCGAACGCATTCGCCAGGCTCTGCTCAATGACAGTTTCCGGCTGGTAAATCTGCCGATTGCGAGTCTCGAGGGTGGCGAGCAAAAAATGTTTGACGTGCTGGTGCGCATGGTGGATGAACAGGGCCACGAGATTCTGCCCGGAGAGTTCTTGCCGGCGGCCACGCGCAACGGCCTGATGCAACATGTGGACCGCTGGATCCTGGCCCAGGTTTCCACGCTTTCACTGCAATATGAAGATGCCAAATTTTTCGTGCGCCTGTCCGAAACGTCGGTGGCAGACAAAACCTTGCTGGAATGGCTGGCGCAGCAACTCGAAAAGTCCGGGGCACAGCCTGGTCAACTGGTTTTTCAGATCACCGAAAAAATCGCCGAGCGCAATATTAACCACAGCAAGAATCTTGCCGGCGCTATCACCAAGCTGGGCTGCCAGTTTGCCGTCGAACATTTCGGCAGCGGCCACCAACCCGGCCAGACCCTGGAACATGTGCCGATGCATTTTGTAAAGATCGACGGCTCCCTGATGCAGGGCATTACGGTCAACAGTGCCATGCAAGCGCAGGTCAAGGCGTATATAGAAACGGCACAATCAAAGGGTATTCTTACGGTGGCAGAGCGGGTGGAGGACGCCAATACCATGGCCACCCTCTGGCAGCTTGGCGTCGACTTCGTACAGGGCTATTACGTCAGCGAGCCCGAAGTTATCCTGGAAGATTAGGGCTTAAAGCCCCGTCAAATGGTGGAATTTGTGACCCAGTTCCACGGTTGCATGGCTCAGCTTGTTAATATGTTAAACGATTTTCAACCATCTGGACCCGGCAAGCCGGTCGAGGAGCTGCTGTTTTGATGCAGGTCATGGGCATTGGAACGAGATCGCACAAGGCGTCCATTGGCGGACGCCGGTCTGGTGTGGTTGTGTTCTTCGCCAGCCTGGTGCTGGCTGCGGGTGCCTCGGCGCTGACCCTCGGCGAGTTTCAGCTCGGTTCCACCCTCGGGGAACCGGTGCTCGGGCTGATACAGGTTGACGCCGCCGCCAGCGAGACCATTCGCCGCGAGTGTTTCTCGCCGGGGACCAGCGTCGCCGCGGTGCCGGGAGTCCCGGTAGTCGAGGATGTACGTTTCGTCCTCGAACGCCGGGCCGGTATTTCTTACCTGAGAGTGCAAAGCCGCACACCCGTGCGCGAACCGCTGGCGCAGGTCGTGCTGCAGGTACGGTGCCCGGGGTTGCCAACGATCTCTCGTGCCTTTGTACTGCTGCTGGATCCGGCCTCGATGTTCACGCCCAGCGCGACCTTGCGCAGCCCCGGCATCGCCATCACCCAGGCACGCACAGTCTCGAGCGTTGCCGGTGACATTGCGCCGGGCAGTAACTACACGGTTCAAAACGGCGATACGCTCTCGGGCGTAGCGTCGCGCATCGCCGGCCGGCCGTCTTACTCCGTGTGGCCGCTGGCCGCCCGGATCAAGGCGATAAATCCTCAGGCCTTCGAAAATGGCCGTGCCGATCGCCTGATCGCAGGTGCCCGCCTGCAGATCCCGACCCTCGACGGCATCGTCGGTCAACGCCGACCTGCCGCGGCATTACCTGCCGCAGGCGCGACAGCCGCCGGGACACTGGTCGATGCCGGGCGGCCAACGGATTCCCGCCGCACGGTCACTGATGCGCAGCGACCGCGATCGGTGCCGGTACTGAGCGACACTCCGGTGATCCTCGCTGGCCCGGTGCCCGGCACCGAGCTCGAATATCTGGTGATCACTTCGTCGCTTTCAGAGCTCTCGCTCGAACGCATCAGGCAACGCACCGCCGAGACCGCCCCGGTCGCAGTCGAGCCCTCAATGCCTGCGCCCGTCGTGCCCGCCATCCAGCAGCCTGAACCGGCCGCCTGGTATGCAGGACTCTGGCGCTGGCTGCTCCTGGCCCTGGCCCTGGTCGTGGTGCTGGCCGGCAGCGTGCGGCTTTGGCGCAGGCGCAGTGCTGCAGAACCCGAGCCGGAGCAGGAAACGCCCTGGGAATTGGACGACGCGCCCGATGACCCACTCGACATCGAACCCGGCCGCGTGTACGACGATTCCAGCGGCAGCTTCGTTTCGCTGGCGTCGCCACAACCGGATGCCGCGACCGCAGATCCGGAGGACGACATCCAGACGCACCTGATGCCTGCTCTTGGCCTCGAGCAGGTGAAAGATGCCAGCCAGCAAGATTTTGAAGATGAGCGTGACTTTTCGGTTGTACACGAGCGCACGGGGGCTCATTCGCCATCCGATGAGAAACAGAGCGCCGCGGCACCCTCACGCGACGATGCGGTCGATATCGACGTGAGCAAACTGGACGAGACCGGCCCCAATATCGGTGACGACGGATGGGTCGAGCTGGACTTTGAATCGACCCAGATTCTGGAACAGGATTACCTCGCCGAATACGCTGCCAAGCTGAAAGAACGCATTCAAGAACAAAACGCCGCGCAGGACGATGCTGAGCCTGCTGAGGACGACGAAGACGAACCCTTGCTGGCGGCCACGGATCTCATGGCTGCCTTGGGTGGCGACGACGAAGAAACCACGGAGCTGTCACTGGCAGACGATGATGCTACGCGCGAGCTGCCTGTCAGCGAGGCAGCCCCCGAGTCCGACGACGATACGCTGTCGCTGTCACCCGAAGACAACGTGGTTGCCATCGACCAGGGCAAGAAAGCGGCCGATTCAGACAGCGAATCGGGCGGTCAACAACCCAAGGGCCGCAAAAAGTCCTGACCGCCTAGTCGGCGATATCCAGACGATCCACCCGCCGCCAGCCACGCGGCAGCAGGTTGCCACGCCTGCCGCGCGTGCCGCTGTAAGCTTCCAGGTCACGCTGGCGCAAAGTCATTTTTCGCTGACCGCTGTAGATCAGGATATCGCGGCCTTGCGGTGCGGCCAGCAACCCCGCCACAAACTCCTCGCGCTTGCGTAACTTCGCAGGGACGATTCCAATGATTTTATTGCCCTTGCCTTTGGCCAGTTCCGGCAGTTCGCTGAGGGCAAAAGCCAGCAGTCGCCCCTGGCTGCTGACCGCGACCAGCAAGTCAGTCTGGTAGTCATCAACCGGCACCGGCGCCAACACCTGGCCACCCTTGGGGACGGTAACCACTTTTTTGCCCGCCTTGTTGCGGGAGTAAAGCTCGCCCAGGCGCACAACGAAGCCATAACCGGCGTCGCTGGCCAGCAGCCATCGATCGTCGGGCTCACCCAGCAAGACACCCGCGAAACTCGCACCGTCCGGCGGATTGAAGCGCCCTGATAGCGGCTCGCCCTGGCTGCGCGCCGACGGCAGAGTATGCGCAGGAGCGCTGTAGGCGCGGCCCGTGCTGTCCAGGAACACCACCAGCTGGTTGCTGCGCCCGCGCGCGGCAGCCTGGAATCCGTCGCCCGACTTGAAGGTCAGGCTACGCGGATCGATTTCATAGCCTTTCGCTGCGCGCGCCCAACCACGTTGAGAAAGTATCGCGGTCAGCGGCTCAGAGGGCACGAGCTCTGCCTCGTCCATCGCCCGGGCTGCATCGCGGCGGACAATCTGGCAGCGCCGGGCGTCACCGAATTTATCGGCATCGGCGCTGATCTCTTCCCTGACCAGTTTTTTGAGCTTCGCCTTGCTCTTCAGAAGCCTTTCAAGCTGCCCGCGCTCGGCATCGAGCTTTTCCTGCTCTGCGCGAATATTGTTTTCCTCGAGCTTCGCCAGGTGGCGCAACTTCATTTCGAGGATCGCTTCGGCCTGCGTGTCGGTAAGCTTGAAGCGTTTCATCAGGACCGGTTTCGGCTTGTCGTGCTTGCGAATGATCGCGATAACTTTGTCGATATTCAGGTAGGCGAT
>JBFGOQ010000028.1:0-29023 GCA_041565075.1 Gammaproteobacteria bacterium | reverse complement strand
GACCTGGTAGAGCGCGCTGCGCAAGTCGTACAGGTGACGACCGGCCTGGAATGCATCGGCAAAATCTCCACTGAGCTCCTGCGGGCAGACCCCGGGGTTGTGGCCTCCCCGGCTACCGAGATCGAATGCACGTTGCGGCTGGCAAAATTCCTGCAGACCCTCGCTACGGCCCGATCGATCGGTTTCAACGTCAGGTGCTACTCCGTGGGCCGCGCAGTCCTTCTGGTAATCTGAGAACTGGTTAACCGGTGCGCCTCGCGCACCATCTGTGTAACCCACTGCATACCAGTCACTAACCTGGCACTCCTGCGAACTCATGGATGCACAGCCGAGCAACAACATCGGCAACAATGCAAACAGGCTTCTGACCTTAAGACTCATGCGCGTTCTCCCGTTCCGAGCGTGACACCTAAAACCGGCTTCGGACCGGGCATCGGCTAAGCGATGTTTTACATAAGCGCAAAGCTAGCGTAGCAACCGCCGCCTGACTGGTCGGTGATGAAGTTCACGCTTTTAATTGGCCGGGTTTGGCGCCGAAGTCCGGATTTGCCGTACCTGAGCTGACACTACGAATCGCCGGCCACGGCAGTATTAGCCGGGAAGCCAATCACCGTCCCCGTCGCCAAGAACCACCAACGTAACTGTCTGGTTTCAAATGTTTTTTGCTCCCAGAAAGATTCTGTAAGCAACTTGTAAGTGGTCTGAAAGTCGCTTGCAACAGTACTCGGCCTAAGGTGTGGGCAAGACACGAGGCATGGCCGAGGACACGCACATGAAGGCTATTGATTCACGGATAAAACGGCAGTTTCCGGAAAATTCCCAATACCGGACAGCGTTCGTCTGGCGCTTTATGCAATACATCCGTGAGCGTTTTCCCTTGGGCGCTTACCTGCCTTTAATCCTGCTTTTCAGCTTTGCCGCCTGGTCATTTTCGGCCATTGCCGGCGAGCGCCTAGTATTGCCTGGAATATTCCGTTTCTTCGCGGTTACCGTCAGCGTGCTGGGTTTTTTCCTGCAGCTGCGTATCGCTGACGAGTTTAAAGATTTTGACATCGACTCGCGTTTTCGTCCGCATCGGGCAGTG
Organism: Gammaproteobacteria bacterium; assembly: GCA_041565075.1. GTDB lineage: Bacteria > Pseudomonadota > Gammaproteobacteria > Steroidobacterales > JABDLF01 > JABDLF01. Next base: position 27,939 of record JBFGOQ010000028.1, on the reverse strand, counting down.
CCGCGGGGCCTGGTGACGCTTGCAGAACTCAAGTGGGTATCGCGGGCTGCGGGTGCAGTGCAGTTTATCGCCGCAATCGCCGTCGACGAGCGCCTGCTGGTGCTGTTGCTTGCTGACTGGGGCTACATGGGGCTCATGAACAACGAGTTTTTTGCCAGGCGCTGGCTACGCTCGCACCTGGTCGCATACCTCGTCAGCCACATGCTGATCATGCCTCTGATTGCGCTTTACGCCAGCGCCTTTGAATGGTTGCCCGCCAACGAACCGCCTGCAAGCTCCCTGCTGTTGTTCTTGCTGGCAAGCTTCGCGGCGGGCCTGGTGATTGAGATAGGCCGCAAGCTGCGCGCACCGGATGAGGAGCGCGAAGGTGTCGAGACCTACAGCCAGCTCTGGGGACATGCACATGCGACCCGGACCTGGTCCGCCTGCTGTGCCGGCCTTGCCGGGCTGGTCACAATTGCCGGTCATGCCACTGCCGCCCCTGCCGGTGCAGCGATCTTCGGCGCCGTGATGCTGTTGCTGGCAACCGGCTGTGCGCGACGTTTCACCCGAGAGGCATCTCCGGCCCATGCGCGGCATATCGAACATGCCTCCGGCGGGATTGTCGCGCTTGCTTATATCGCGCTGGGCCCGCTTGCTCTCGTTCTCGCCAGCTGGGAGGTCTTGCTATGAACTTCACCGCCCGACCTCATGAATGTGTCGGCGATCCGCGCGCCGGCGGCAAAGCGGAACAGCTGGCCATGCTCGCGGCTGGTGGCCTGCCGGTTCCCGACTGGTTTTTGGTCTGGCCGGGCGCCGCTGACCTGATGCTTCGCCGCCTTGGCCGCTCACCCGCCCTGGGTACGCGCCTGCCCGACGAAGTCAGGCAGCAACTGGCGCGCCTTGGCGACCCGGATCAGTCCTTCGCCGTACGTTCATCCGCGCCCGGTGAGGACGGCGCCAGCAGCTCTTTTGCCGGCCAGTACCGAAGCTGCCTGCAGGTCAGTGCAAGCCAGGTATTGCCTGCAATCGCGCAAGTGCTGGCAAGCGCGGACGGGCGAGACATCGAAACCTATCGCAGGCAGCGCGGCCTCAACAAGCAGGCGGCAACTCCGGCCGTCATCGTGCAACGCATGGTTGCGGCGCGGGCGGCGGGCGTGGCCTTCAGCGCAGACCCGGTCAGCGGACGCCGCGGCATCACGGTCATCAGCGCCGTCGGCGGTATCGGCGACAAGCTCGTCAATGGTGAGCGCCAGGGTGATTGCTGGCAGGTCGACCGACAGGACCGGATAATTGCTTACCAACCGGAGGTTCCCGGGGCCCGGCCGGTGCTGAGCGACGACGAAGTGCTTGAAGTCGCTGTGCTCGCACGGCGTTGCGCGGCCTTGGCCGGCTGCCCGCAAGACATCGAGTGGGCGCTGGAAGGCAAGCTGCTGTGGCTCCTGCAGAGCCGTGCGATCACAACATTGAAGAATGCCCGTGACCCGGATGGCCGGGTGGCGATCTGGGACAACAGCAATATCGTCGAGAGCTTCAGCGGCATAACCGGACCGCTTACATTTTCAGTTGCACGCACGGCATATAGCCATGCTTACCGTAACTTCATGCGCGTACTCGGCGTCAGTGAAAAAACTATCGCCGGTTGTCCGGGACTGTTTGACGAGATGCTCGGACTGATCCACGGGCGCGTCTACTACAACCTCATCAACTGGTATCGGTTGCTGGCCATGATTCCCGGTTTCCGTTTTAACCGCGGTTTTATGGAACAGATGATGGGTGTAGGCGAAACGTTGCCCGCCGGCGCCTTGCCCGCAGTCAAGGAACCCGGCATTGTCGGGCGATTTCGCGGTGCTGTGTCGCTGGTTCGCATATGTCTGCGGCTGGTTGCCGGCCTGCTCGTGCACCGCCGGGCCGTGCGCCGGTTTCATGCCCGCCTCGAAACGGTGCTCGCGCCACTGCCACTCGCTCAGCTCTCTGCCGAGGAACTCATCGACGTTTACCAGTCATTGCAACAGGAAGTGATTCCTTCCTGGCGGACACCACTGGCGAACGACCTTTATTGCATGATCTTTCACGGTGCCCTGCGTAAAGCCTCAACCAGCTGGCTGGGCCCGGATTCGGCAAGACTCGACAACCTGCTGGTGCGCGGCGCCGAGGGCCTCATCAGCACCGAGCCGGCACGGCAACTGCAGGCGCTTGCCGCCCTGGTGCGCGGCAAACCGGCACTGATCAAGCTGCTGGGCAGTGACAACCGGTATGAAATCCGCGCCCGCATCGGCGCGTTGCCGGCCCTGGCCCAGGCCATCGATGCCTATCTCGAGCGCTTCGGTGATCGCTGCGTAGGCGAGCTCAAGCTCGAAAGCAAAACGCTTCGGGACGACCCCTTGCCACTTTTCCGGGCGATCGCGAGCCTCGCCGATATGCCCGCGCAAAAGGCACAGGCTCCACAGGCAAATTGGCAGGGTGATTTCACCGGGATTTTACGGGCTTTTGTGGGTCACCCGCTCAGGCGAATTGTCTTTCGCCTACTCGCCGGGCAGGCCCGTGCGCGCATTCGCGACCGCGAGAACCTGCGATTCGAGCGCACCCGCGTTTATGGCCGGGTGCGCGCCTTGTTCGTCGAACTTGGCCGGCGCCTGGAAAACACCGGGATTCTCGAGCGAGCTAATGATGTGTTCTACCTTGAGGCCGAAGAATTGGTGCGATTCGTGCGGGGCTCGGGTACCCACGCGGATTTGCGCAGCCTGGTCAGGCAGCGGCGTTACGAGTACCGGCAGTGGCATGAACAGGAGGCGCCGCCGCGACGCTTCATGAGCATCGGAGTGGTTGGCCACCCCGACGCGCTCGAGACCATCGAGACTCCAGCTGAACCGGCAGCCGGTGACATGCGGACCGCCATCGCCTGTTCGCCAGGCGTGGTGACGGGGCGGGTGCGGGTGGTGAAGGACCCGCGCACCGATCGGGTCGAACCCGGCGACATTGTGGTTGCCGAGCAAACCGACCCAGGCTGGATCACCGTATTTCCGCTGGTCACCGCCCTCATCGTGGAGCGAGGCAGCCTGCTGTCTCATTCAGCGATCGTCGCGCGCGAGCTGGGGATCCCCGCGGTGGTCGGGCTCGCCGATGCCTGTAACTGGTTGCGGGACGGTGACCTTGTAGAAGTCGATGGCAAACGCGGCACTGTCCAACGCAAGGTGGCAGAGGAACTCGCAGCATGAAAGCGTTTGCCGAACGACTTGTTGCACTGCTGTGGCGTTGGCCGCTGCTGCTGCTCTTCGGCGTGCTGGTAATCAGTGCTGGTGCCGCCTGGTTTGCCAAGGACCTGCGGGTGGCACATTCACTGGAGGTGTGGTTCGACACGGACAGCACCGAATTGATGCGCTACCGCAACTTCACCCAGCGTTGGGGCAACGACGAGATCGCGGTTATCAGCTTGCCTACTGCCTGGGAACCCGGTGCCGCCACCAGCAAGGAAATCGTTGCCGCACTCGGCAAGATTGATGGCGTTGCCCAGGTTTTTTCGCTGCTGGACATGCCCACGGCTCTTGCTGAGCAGGCACAGCGATTCCTGAGTACTGATGGCGAGCAGCAGCTGGTAGCCTTGCAAATGCAGGCGGGCAGTGAATTTGAGGCCAGCCGCCACCGGGTACTCGGCGAGATCCGCGCCGTGCTTGCGTCGCTGGCGCCACACGCGCGCATCAGCGGCGTCGGTGTTATCTACGATGCGCTCAATGAACTTTCGACCCGCGGTGCTGTGCGCCTGCTGCTCATTTGCGATGCCTTGCTCATCCTGCTTCTGTGTTTGTTCTACCGTCGTGCTCTGGCAGTGGCCGTAACACTTCTCTGTGTTGGGCTTGCAAGCCTCTGGACAATGGGCCTGTTCGCAGCATGCGGTTTCCAGATCAACATGGTGACCATGACCTTGCCCACGGTAGTCATGGTCATGGGCATCGCTGACTGCGTGCATATTTTGCGCAGCGTGGCGCGCCAGCCGACGATGCTGGCACAAGCCACCCGTGTACAGCGCGGTATCGCTGACGTGTTTGTGCCTTGCCTGGTGACGACCCTCACCACCGCGGCCGGTTTCCTGGCCCTGGCCAGCGCTGGCATACCTGCGGTTGGCGAGCTTGGCTTGTTCGCAGCCATTGGCGTGGCCTTCAGTCTCGTGCTCGCGCTGCTGGTGTGCATCCTGGCATTGCGGTGGCGACAGGCGGAACCGCGCGTCGACCGCGCTGACCTTGCCGGCACCATCGCGCTCTGGCTCTGCAGCATGGGTGTGCGTCGACCACTCCTGGTCTGCGGTCTATGGCTTGGTTTTGCTCTGCTTGCCATTCACGGCACTCGCGACCTCGCGGTGGACACCAATTCTTTCGAGTACCTGCCGGAAAATCACACCACCAGCGCCCACTTGCATTTTATCGAAGCGAACTTTGGGCCGTTTCTGCCGCTGGAGTTCATCGTCAGCCTGCCTCCGGGAACCCTCGAGGCCGATGCGGTCGTCGCGCTGCACGGTTGGCAGCAAACCCTGGCTTCGCACCCCAGGGTGGGCTGGACCTGGTCGGTGGCCAGCCTGTTCACTGCGCCGGGCACCCTCAGCAACACCGCCCAAGCCGATCGCGAGATCCAAGGTACCAGGGATCGCTACCCCCGCCTGTGGCAAAACCTGGTTGCCGACCGGAATACCTATCGCGTCACTGCAGGCATTCCCGCGCTTTCTGCTCGTCAGTTACGCGTTCTCATTGATGAACTCGAGGCGAGTGCGCAATTTGTAACCGGCAGTTCGGTGCATGCGGCAGGTTACCTACCTTTGTATGCAAGTCTCGTCGATACCCTGGTGCGCAGCCAGTTACAAAGCTTTGTCATAGCGCTCGCGCTCATTATTGTTTTGCTCGGCATCTTTCTGCGCAGCAGGCGCCTCGGGCTGCTCGCCTTACTGGCCAACCTGTTGCCTGTGCTACTGACGCTTGGGTTGATGGGGCAGCTGGGCATTCCCATCGATATCGCCACGGTCACGATTGCCAGCGTCGTCCTCGGCCTTATCGTCGATGACACCGTGCATTTCCTGCATGGAGTGCCAAGAACCGCTGCAGCAGACCAGCCGCTTACCGTGGTAACCGCCGCGCGCGAGACTGGCGGCGCACTGGTCACCACTACGATTGTACTGGCAGGTGGATTCGCGGTGCTCGGTTTGGCCGACCTGAAGTCGATTACCTGGTTCGGGTCACTCACCGCGTTCGCGGCGGGCACGGCGGTGCTGGTCGACCTGATGTTGTTACCTGCGCTGCTGCAGCTTTCCCACGGGCGCAGGCTCTTACCAGGACTTACACGCCTGTCCGCGGAGAACAACCGTGCAAGCCACTGACTCGATTTTCAGGCCCGAGGCCCGGCGCGATTGGGCTGCCTACGAGGGCATTCGCTATGCGCAGTGCTGGGAAGACGCCGATGTATTGCTGGCAGCCCTTCAACCGGGCCGCGACGCAACATGTCTGTCCGTAGCTTCTGCCGGCGATAATGTACTGGCCCTGGCAGGCCATGGTGCAGGACGCGTAATTGCCGTCGATCTAAACCCTGCCCAACTGGCCTGCCTGGCGCTGAAGATGGCCGCCTTTGCTGCCTTGTCACACGAAGAGCTGCTGGCCTTCAGCGGGGAATTGCCTTGTAAAGACCGGCCAGCACTTTATGCACGTTGCCGCAAGGTACTCACGCCGTGTTATCGACCGTTCTGGGACCATGCCAGCGACGACATCGCCCGCGGATTTGCCCGCCGCGGCAAGTTTGAGCGCTTCCTCGACGGGTTTCGCCAGGGGCCCCTGGCCTTGATCCAGGGCGAAGAAAAAGTGACCGAACTGCTTGCGCTGCAACAGCGCCTGGACAGGCGCGAATTTTACAAGACCCGCTGGAATACCCTGTGGTGGCAACTGAGCGGTAAGCTGGTCTTCTCGCGATTGTTGTTCTCTCGCCTCGCCCGCCATCCCGACTTCACGCGGCACGCGGAACAAGCGCTATGGCCGACGCTGCAACAGCGCATCTTCCATGCCCTGGTGACGCTCAACCCAGCTGCCAATCCATATGTGCGCTGGATTCTGACCGGTCATTACGGGCCGGCCCTGCCATGGCACCTGCGCCCGGAAAACTTCGCGGCCGTGCGCGAAGGCCTGTCACGCATTGAACTGTTCCAGGGTTCGCTGGAGTCCCTGCTGCAACGACTCCCCGACGACAGCATCGACGCCTGCAATTTGAGCGACGTGTTCGAGTACCTCCCGGTCGGGCAATACCACGAGGTGCTCAATGATCTCGCCAGAGTCGGCGCGCCTGGCTGCCGGCTCGCTTACTGGAATCTGCTCGTTCACCGCAGACGACCCGCGGCACTCACCGCGCAAATCATCAGCCGCCCAGACATCGCTCGCCCCTTGTTTAGGGTCGACAAGGCGTTTTTCTACAGTGACTTCGTTGTCGAGGAGGTGGCCCTATGATATCCGATTGGCAGATTCTGACCGGCTGCTTTGTGTTGCTGGTCGCAGGCATGGGCGGGCTCAGCAGCTGGCGTGCGCGTCAGATGCTCGCGCCGGAAACACGCCGCAAGTTGCTGCATGTGAGCGTCGGACTCTCGGCACTCGCCCTGCCTATAATACTGCGCGAAGCATGGATGCCCCTGATGTTGCTTGCGGCAATTCTTGCCTGGCTATTGGCGGTGCGAGCATGGCCCTGGCTGCGTCGCCGTTTCGGCGCGGTGCTACACAGTGCGCGCCGCTCGTCCCTGGGCGAAGTTTGGTTTGCTCTCGCACTGGCACTGTTGCTGTTGCATCCACAGGCCCAGGGTCTCCTCTACGTTGTGCCGGTTCTCGTGCTCAGCCTTGCCGACGCCAGTGCCGCCCTGGTGGGCCGCAGGTTTCCCTGGATTCCGCTGCCCGCGCCCGCCGCCGGCAAGACACTGGCCGGCAGTACTGCGTTTCTGGTCGTGGCCTTCGGCTGCGTGTTTTTGCCGTTGGCCCTGGCAGGTTCTGTCGAAATTTCCACCGCACTGGCGGTCGCCTTGCTGGTGGCCTCGCTCGCCACACTGGTCGAAGCAATTTGCCATCGCGGGCTGGATAACCTACTGGTGCCGGCCGTAACATTTTTCATTCTCATGCCGTTTGCACCGCTGGGCCCTCAGCCTGTCCTGCTAACCCAGGACCGATTTGCTGCGATGTCATTCCCGTGGTGACGCCATGAACCGCCAATCCTTATCCATCGATCTGCCTGCCATGCAAAGGACCGCAACTGCCCGCGTGCCCGACCTGGCGCTCAGGTATCCGCAGCCCGATGCGTGGTGCGCTTTACGCATGGCCAATGTCGGCCGCTGTGCACTGTGGTGGCACTCAGTGCCGAAACTTGCTGGCGAAAAGCTCGGCGTCATCGGGGCTTTTTCTTGCCAGGATGCCCTTGCGGGAACCGTCCTGCTTCGCCAGGCATTGAGAATGTTGCACGCACAGGGGTGCAGTATCGCAATCGGGCCCATGAACCGCGATACCTGGCATGACTATCGCTTCGCCTGCGGGCCGGTCAGCGAGCCGCGTTTCTTTACGGAACCCGCGCGCGACGCGGCAGGCCTGGCTGCGTTTCGCAATGCCGGATTCGGCGTTTGTCTCGAGAGTGTCTCGACTATAAGTGACGACCTCGCCGCGCTCGACATGCAATGTGCCGGCCTCGAGGCTCGTTTCGCGCGCCAGGGCATCTGGCTGCGTCCGCTCGATTGGCGCCGAATTGCAAGCGACCTCGCGGGTATTCACAAAGTCGCCTGCAAGGGCTTTGCCAGCAACCCATTTTACACGCCGATAACGGCGCAGGATTTCCTCGCGGAAAAACGCAGCCTTGCAGAGAAAATTGACCCAAGGCATGTACTGATTGCGGCCCGGGGACCGCACATCGTCGGCTTCGCATTCATCGCCCCTGATTACCTGGAATTGCAGCGCAAGCAACATTCAGAGACCGCGATTTTCAAGACGCTATGCATCCTGCCTGGCAAGAAATATCGCGGCCTCGGACGGCTGCTCTGGGCGCATGCTTACGACACCGCCCGGGACCTTGGTTACCGACGCGCCATCCATGCGCTCATGCACAATCCCTCCCGCAGCCTCGAGATGATTGCTCAGCAAAGCCGCCTGTTGCGCCGCTATCAGCTCTTTTCCCGGAGGCTTCGCGAATGAACATCATGCATTTGCTGGCGGCGCAGCTTGGCGAACACAAGAACAAGCCTGCAATCATTACCAGTCGTCGAACCCGTCGCCAGATACTCAGTTTTGGTGAGCTTGCGTGTCGCATCGATGCAATGGCATGGAAATTGTGTCAGGCGGAATTGTGTCCGGGCCAGCGCGTACTGATTCTGCAGCCCATGTCGGTCGATCTTTATGTCGCGATTCTGGGTGCCTGGCAAGCTGGACTCACGGTCATGTTTATCGATCCAGCGCAAGGACTGAAGACCTTGGCTGCCTGCCTGCGGCGCACCCCCGCTCAGGCGCTTATCGCGCCATGGCCAATCCGTGTGCTCGCACCATTACTGCGGCCGTTGCGGGCCTTGTCCAGGCTGAGCGTTGGGCCGCGGTGGCGCCGTGCGGCGACGCGCACTTCGCAACCGGTGGTGCGCAACGATGCCGAACCGGCTTTGATTACCTTCACCAGTGGCAGCACGGGTCTCCCGGCCCCGGTGATCAGGAGCCATGGCTTCATGCGCACCCAGCTTGAAATCCTCAACCGGGCCTTTCCGCTACCGGCTGGCAGCATCGACCTCGTGGCCATGCCGATGTTCGTACTGCCCAACCTGGCAAACGGCATCACCAGCTTGCTGCCAGCCTGCGACGTGCGCAACCCTGCTGGCATCGACGCTGCCAGGCTGGCGCAGCAAATCAACCAAGAGCAGCCAAGGCGGCTGCTGGCTTCCCCTGCGTTACTGGACCGCCTGGCGACTCATTGTCTCAGCACCGGCCAGGTATTGCCGCTGCCCCAAATCGTGACCGGTGGTGCGCCGGCTTTTCCGGACATGCTGGACCGCATCCGACGCAGCGCGCCCGACACACAGATGCGCCTGGTCTATGGCAGCAGCGAGGCCGAGCCCATGAGCTTTATCGATCTCGATAAGATGACCCCGGCGGATCAAGCCCGCCAGCGTGACAGCGGTGCCTTGCTGGTGGGTCGGCCGGTAGACTCGTTGCGCCTGCGCTTAAAGCCCATGCGTTGCGCGCGCAGTGCAGTGCCCGAAGACGCTGTTGCATTAGGTGTGGTGCAAGTAACCGGCGAGCATGTACTGGGTTCGCGACAGCCCGGCGCCTGGCATGACACCGGTGATGTCGCCTACCGGGACGCATCCGGCAGACTCTGGCTGCTGGGCCGGCAATCCGCAGTCATCAACGATAGCCATGGCACCGTTTTTCCTTTTCCTGCGACCACGCTTGCCAGGAGTGTGACCGGTGTGCGCGATGCCTGCATCGTGCAATACCGTGGTCAACGCGTCATGATTATGCAGCTCCATGATCAGCACCGGCCCAATCGGCTAATACTGCACCAGCGACTGCGACCCTTGCGTGTCCAGCATTTTGTCTTTTGCAAGAAGATGCCGCTGGACAAGCGCCACAATGGCAAAATCGATCGGCGGGCCTTGTCCACCTTGCTCGAGAGGGCGTTCGCGCAGCGTCACCAGCCACCCGTTTGTTCAAGCGGACAAGGTAAGTTCCTTGTAGATGGCAGCGGTTTCCGGTGAAGGCTCGACGTCCAGCTGATCAGCCAGTGCTGTGCGGCAACGGTTGAATACTTCGATGGCCTCGGCCTTGCGATCGAGTTGCCGGTAACAAAGCATTAGCTGCCGATAAAGCCCCTCCGCCGCTGCGTCGGCCTCCAGGCCACGCTCGAGTATCGCAATCGCCGCCTCGGCCTGGCTATCAGCCAGCAGATAGCGTGTGTATTCCAGCATCCATCGTGCGACCCGGCTCTTGAGCTTATCTCGCGCGGCGATAATCCAGGCCTCATTATCGTCCTGCATGAAGGGGCCACGGTAGAGTTCCATTATTCGTTCCGCGCCAGCTTGTATTTTGCCCGCATCGAGATGGTTTTTTTCTGCGCGCAGCATCTTGCCATGGGCATCCAGTGCCTGTTCCAGCGCCCAGATATCGAGCCAGAAAAAAGCAGGATTCAGGCTTAATCTGCCGGCCTCGAGTTTCACCGCCTGCTCTTCGCCAAGCATTTTTCGCAATCGATGCAGGTTGGTATTGAAAGAACGGTAAGCATAGTCCGAGTCAATGCGTGGCCAAAGCGCATCGGTCAAGCGTTCGGTACTAACACGCCGGCCGCCCAGGGCGATCGCGGTTTTCAATAGCTGAAAGGGCCGGCCGCGCTCTTTACCCCTGAGGGCGCCCTCTTGCCCCCTTGCCTGCACTACAAATCCACCCAAAGTCTGAACGGTGAATCGCCATGGCCAGTTATCGAGGTGCAACGGTGGTGTTTCCGGCACCAACTCACGTTTCGCGACCAGATTCCTGACATAAATTTCTTCAAAGCCGTGCTCGAGAGCATGCACTGCGAGTCGCGCCATCATCTGTGGCTGCCACCAGACGACGTTCGAGTAGCCGTGCTGACGTCCCAGCGACAAGGCATATCTCAGGGCTTTGCGGCCCATGCTTGTGCGCTTATTGGCAAATGCAATGTCTGCAAACACCAGGAAACACAAGAATTCAAGTAGGCGGTTATTGATCGTGCGTGCTCTGGCACGTACTTCTTTCAGGTAGCGAGCACCATCTTGCTGGTCACCGCGGGCAAACAGGACCTGGGCAAGACAAAGTTTACCGATTACTTCGAAAAACGGCAGTCCCATATCAACCGCGAGGCGTACCGCCGCACGCAGGTGTTGGCGGGCGTCGTCCAGCTCGTCCCTGAGAACATGGAGCCAGCTCGAATAATAGTGGTGCAGACAAAGATCATAACGGCGCGTTTGCAGGGCCGACTGATCGAGCTTGGCAAGCAAATCCGCGGCCATATCGAGCTCGCCCCAGCACAAGGCGCTGCCGACGCCGTTTATGAGCAGGCTGTTACGCCAGATATGAATACCGATAGATTCAGAGAGATCAACCCCTTTTTTGACCGCCTGCATGCAGGCTTGATGTTCGCCGGCCAGCATGAAATACATCGATTCGATGTTATGCAGTGTGATCAACATAAACGGCGACACATCCGGCGAGTCGGCGAGAATGCGCACCGACTCGATTATCTGCAGTGCAGTGGAGAAGCGGCCCGTCCATACGATGCCTGAAACCAAACGCAACGCCGCCTGCAGCCGCAGGTCGGCATCCTGGGTGCGTGGAATCAGCGCATAGGTGCGCTCACCCCAGGTTTCGATATCTGCATGGAATGGCTGGCGAAACACCAGCGACATATACATATTGCAGGTCAGGCGCATGCCTGCCTCGGTTTCAAACTGCTCCGGGTATAACTCGAACAGCTGCTCTACTTTGGTTAGCCAGGGGTCGAGCACCGTCAAATCGTCGAGGTCATGCAAACACGCATCGAGGACGCCCGAACAGGAGTGGAACAGGCCGTCCAGGTCGATGTTTTCCATGGCTTCGAAGAGTTCGAATGAGCGCTGGTATATATCCCGGCTCTCCCGCGGCGAGGCGGTGAAGTGTGCAGCCGCCAGCCAGTAGAGCAGCCAGGGATCGCGATCCCCTATGTCAGCCGGGATGGCACGCAACCATTGTTCCAACGTCTCACCGCGACCTTGCTCGAGCATGCGCGGCGCCTGCCGTTTCGCCAGGTCGGCAAGATGCTGCCAGTCTCTACTCTCGATGGCGAGCCCAATCGCCTCCTCACTTTCGCCGCTTTCTTCCAGCAACCGTGCAGCTTGCGCCCGCAGAGCGGCGAATTCGGCATCACTAAGATCGTGTTCCGCCTGTTCGATGAGAAACTCGCGCAATAGCGGGTGGTACTGGTAAACCTCTTCACTGTGATCGGTGCTCGCGCTGATCATAAAATTTGACGCCGCGTAGCGGGCCAGCAGTTCACCCGCATCTGCACGACGGGTCAGGGCACGGGCGATATCGGCCGTGACCCGCGTCGGCATAGCCGTGCGCAACAGGAAGCGCTTGTCTTCCTCACTGTAGTCGGCGAGCAGTTCTCCCGCCAGGTAATCAAAAATTACCTTTGGTGTAAAAGTACCAGGTAGCTCTGCAACCGTTCCCTTGCTGCGCAGTTTCTCCAGCATCAACACCAGGCCGGCGGCCCAACCCTGAGTCTTGTTAAAAATCAGCTCGACGACGCTGTCAGAGAGTTCCTGTCCCCGCAGGCGAGCGATCTCGGCACATTCTTCTCTTGTGAATTGCAAATCTTCCCAGCCAATCAGTTGCAGACGGCTGTTAGCCCTAAAGCGTGCCATCGTTGCCGGGGGTTGCTGGCGACTGATAAAAACAATGCAGCCATTTCCTGGAATCTCTTCGAGTCCGTCCCTCAAAACCTCGTGCAGACGGGAGTCTTCTGGCAGGTCCTGGTAATTGTCGAATACGATCGCGAACGGTTTTCCCAGCTGACTGAATAATTCGCGAAAGTAGCGCCGCGAGAATATGCGCAGGTCAGCGAGGTACTCGGGTGTAAATGCGGGCAAGACCTGGTTGCCATCGCCCAGGTTGCTGCTTGCTGCTTCGCTCATGTAGTAGAAAAACGTTGCGACATCCGAGTCACTGGGATCAACCTGGTACCAGAGATAATCGTCGGCAAATGTGTCCAGATAATCGGCCACCAGCGTAGTTTTACCCGAGCCAGGTGGTCCGGTTATCCACAGCATAGATGCCTCGCGGCCTTCGTCCAGCAATGAAAACAATCGCTGCCGTGACGCAACGTTCGGCAGATTGGGCCGACTGGTTTTCGCAAAACTGGCTGGAGTGGGTTGCATCCGGTTCCTCTTGCGGGTTTATCCAATCCCGGCCACGGGAAACGCCGTCCCCGATTGCCACCCCATGGCCTTACTTATGGATGCAGCGTCGGTGGTCCGCCTCGATTGTTTAACGCCGGCACTGACCGTTGAGATGTAACCTATTGAATATTCGCTTTAATTCGCAAGCTTCAGGGCATCTGCTGACGACTCGCCCTAATTTGCGGGACAATGTCTGCCCGGTCAAGTATCCCCATGAGTGCTGGCCGGTGATTTAACGGGGGAAATAATGAAGAGAATATTCAAGTGGCTCGGTATCCTGCTAGGCGGTGCTCTCGTGGTGGTCATCGCCCTGGCCATCCATGTCATCTACTTCAAGCCTTTCAGCGTCAAAATTTTCTATGAAAAGGCGTTCATGGAATTTGCGCTGGAGAGTCCGCAGACACTGAGCAGCATCAGGCTGCTGGAGCAGATCGGGCTGCGTGGGCACAACAGCAAGCTCGATGATTACTCGCCGGAGCGCGTTGACGAACTCAACCAGCGCTTGCTTGACAACTACGAAACGCTCAAGAGTTATGACCGTGATGATATGAACGCGGCTGACGGGTTGTCTTATGACATTCTCGACTGGTTCATGCAAAACCAGATTGCGGGCATCCCTTACAGTTGGCACGGCTATCCCGTGAACCAGTTATTCGGCATCCAGAATGGTTTGCCGCAATTCATGGCCAGCATTCATCACATCGGAGACCAGCGCGACGCCGAGGACTACATCAAGCGACTGGGCCAGTTTGGTCGCGTGTTTGATGAAGTCATTGCGGGGCTCGATATCCAGGAACAAAAAGGCATAATTCCGCCGCAATTCGTGATCACCAAGGTCCTTGCCGAAATGCGCGAATTCAGCACGCAACCTGTCGTCGAAAACATTCTCTATACGTCTTTGCTGGAGAGAACCGAGAAGATTTCAGGTATCGAGCAGACGACTATAGACAGACTTGCTGACGAGGCGCGCACGGTGATCGAATCCACTGTGTATCCGGCCTATGGCAGGTTGATCGAGTATTTCACCGGGCTCGATGACAAGGTCGACGACAACTACGGCGTCTGGAAACTGCCGGACGGTGATGCTTATTATGACTACCGACTAAGATCCAATACGACCCTGGATATCGGCGCCGATGAGATCCACGCGGTGGGCGTGGCCGAGGTGGCCAGGATTGAAGCAGAGATGGACGCGCTGCTGGTCTCTCAGGGCTACACGGAAGGCACGGTTGCCGAACGCATGCTGCAGCTTGGTGACGAAGAGCGCTTCCTCTATCCCAATACCGACGAAGGCCGCGAACAGATCCTGGCAGACTATCAGGCGCTTATCGACGAAATCATGCAGGAGATGCCAAAGTATTTCGGGCGTCTGCCCAAAGCAAGTGTAGAAGTAAAGCGCGTGCCGGAGTTCACTGAAAAGACTGCGCCGGCTGCTTATTATCAAAGCCCGTCTTTAGACGGTGCGCGCCCGGGACGCTTTTTCATCAACCTCCGCGATCTCAAGGAGCTGCCCAAATGGTCCATGCGCACGTTGACTTATCACGAGGCGGTACCGGGACATCATTTCCAGAGTGCGTTGCAGTCGGAGATGAAAGGCGTGCCGCAGTTTCGCAGATTGCTCGGTTTTACGGCCTTTTCTGAAGGCTGGGGATTGTATGCCGAGCGACTTGCTGCCGAAGCGGGTTTTACCGACGATCCTTATGACGATCTTGGTCGTCTCAAGGACGAAATGATGCGCGCGGTTCGCCTGGTGGTTGATACCGGCATCCACCGCAAGCGCTGGAGTCGTGAGCAGGCAATCGAATACATGGCGTCCAAGACGGGCATGCAAATGAGTGACGTCATAACCGAAATCGAACGCTATTTCGTCATTCCAGGCCAGGCCACGTCGTACAAGACAGGTATGCTGAAAATTCTCGAGCTGCGAGCGCGGGCTCAACAGAGCATGGGCGAAAACTTCGACATCCGGTCGTTTCATGACGCCGTACTGGACAACGGAGATGTGCCCCTGCCCATCCTCGAAGAACTCGTCGACGCCTATATTGCCGGCGAAAACTGATCCCGACTGCTATAAACAAGAGGTATTCGCGGGGTAAAAAGAGCAACAACAGGAGACCAGCATGAATTGGAAACTAATTATCGGTGGCGGCATCGTTTACTACGTCGCCCAGTTTATTGTCGGAATGATTTCGGGACCGCTGCTTCACGAGGGCATCCTGGATGCTGTATACCGGCAGCACGAAGCGTTCTGGCGCCCGGAACTCAACCAGGATCCCCCCGACATGGCGGCGCTTATGCCGCGATGGATCAGCATCGGCCTGCTAATTTCATTTGTTACTGCAGGGGTCTATGGCTGGCTGCGCGCGGCATTCGCAGGCCCTGGCTGGCAAAAGGGGCTGAAGTTCGGCGTATTGCTGTGGATCATCTCGGCAACCACGATGGCAGGCTGGTCCGGTGTCTTCAATCTCCCGGATTCCCTATGGGCCTGGTGGACAGCTGAATACCTGGTCTATTACCTCGTTGGCGGCGCCGCGCTTGGATGGTTTGCAGACAAGTTTGCGCCGGCATAAATCACGCGTCGCCCCGCCAACAAAAAAAGCCCCTTCGCGGGGGCTTTTTTTTACCGACAGACGCGAGGCTCAGCGCTCCTCCCACCAGCTGACAAATTCGTCAAATTCGATGTAGCCGCTGTGGCTTGAATCGATTTCGAGAAAGCCAATCTCAATTTCCTCGTCGCTGGCCTCGGGTGTCAGGCGCCGCACGAAATTGTAGAACTCATCCAGATCCAGCTTGCCGCTGCTGTCCAGATCGCAAATATCGAATTCCGCCTGGATTTCGGCAAGTTCTTCTGGATCAATCTTCTGAGTGTTGGTCACGACAGTGTCTCCCTCGCTCACCACCCGATTATGCGCCGAAAACCTGGCCGGTCAAAGTCATGGGCGCACTGCGAGGACCAGCCTGAAGCGGACCTTTACCTCGTGGCCAACCCATTTTGGATCTTTCCACTCGCCGGTTCCGACATCGAAGTCCATACGGTTTATTACCGCAGACCCTTCCAGTTGCGCAGTTTGATTCTCGCTCGACGGTGATCTGAAAGTAAATTGCAGATTAACTGGCTGCGTTTTGTCACGAATGGTAAGCGTCCCCTTTGCCAAATAGTGGTTGTTCTTGATTGTCTCGAATTGCGTTGCCTGAAAAACGGCTTGTGGGTAGCGATCTACAGCAAAGAAGTCCGGGCCGCGCAATATCTCGTCGCGGTCCTGGTAATCCGTGTTGACAGAGTTCAGCGCAATTTTGACCCGGAATGTGCTTGCGTCGAGCGCCGCGGGGCTGAATCTGATATCTGCATCGAAACCTTCGAAGCGTCCCTCAAAGCGTGCCCCCGCCTGGATGGCCTGGAAGCTCAGAGTGCTGCCTGCCTGGGCCTGGTAAGCAGGGGACTCGGCAACGGCTGAGGCCATCGATAAAAGCATATAGATGCCCACCTGGACACCAAACCGCAGACCGTTCATCGGTCGGACATTCCGGGCCAGCCCGGCAGCATGCGCCGCAAGACCTGATCCTTGAAAACGAAATGATGAAGCATGGCCGCCGAGGCATGAATCACCGCGATCACAAGCAATATGCGGGTCAGGGTTCCGTGCAGTTCGCCGATAAGCTCAAACCGTGTCTCGCTCGGTGCAATAAGATCCGGCAGCGTCAACCATCCCCACCAGCTCACCGGGCTGTTGGCCGCTGATGATGCGAGCCAGCCCGTCACGGGCAATGCCAGCAACAATCCATAAAGCACGAGGTGCGTGAGTTTGCCGCTGACACGAATCACGGGGTGCACCGTGTCGGGCAGCGCCGGTGGCTTGTTCATCAAGCGCCAGGCGAGCCTGGCGATGACCAGCACAAGAATGGTAATGCCAAGGGACTTGTGACGGCTCATCAGGATGAGCTTGTCCAGTCCCTGGGGCAATTCCTCAGCAATTTTGCCCATCTGGTACTGAATGATTATCAGCACTACGATCAACCAGTGAAATGCCTGGGCAATCACGCCATAGCGCGAGTCACTGTTCTTCCACTGTATGTTCTGCATGTTTGCTACCGTCAATATCAGCGGCCGGGCTCTGCGACAGGACAATCGGCAATTTTTCAGCCACTATATCGGATACCTGGCAGCAGCCGATGGTTTCGTTAATGTCCCCATCCCGAATCATGCGACAGTCGATAATCGCGCTCACATCCTGCGCCATGCTCGCCGCTTGCGGCCAGGCGCCAACGACGCAACCGGTCGCTACGGCTCCGCTTATCAGCCTTCCCGACGTGGCCCGGCCCGACAGTACTGTATACGAAGTCATCCAGCCCGAGTCCGAACTGCGCATCCTGGTCATGCGCGGCGGGCCCCTCGGTCGCTTTGGCCATAATCACGTTGTCGGCGGTGGTGTCGTGACGGGAAAGGTCGCTCTCGCCGACAATCTGGCGGATTCCCGGTTCTTGCTGACGGTCGATCTGGCCGGCCTCGAGGTGGACAGGCCGCAATGGCGACGCGAAGCGGGCGAGAAATTCGCCAGCGTGCCCAGTGACGAGGATATTGCCGGCACTCGCGACAACATGCTTGGCGAGAAGGTTCTGGACGTGGTCCGCTACCCGCATGTCCGCATCGAGTCTGTGGGCATTCTTGGTGACTTGCCGGAATTCAGCGTGCTGGCCCGGATCACCCTCAAGGATACGACTCGCTCGCTGCCGGTGCCGGTTAATCTCAAGCACGAGGCGAATCGCATCGTGGCCACGGGAACGTTCACGCTGACCCAGTCCGAATTTGGCATCGAACCGTTCTCGATACTGCTCGGCGCCATCAGCGTGCAGGATGATCTGCAGATTAATTACCGGATCGTCGCTAAGCCCAGCGAATAAATGCCAGCCTGATTGATGCGCAGCTTTCTACCCCGCACGGTCGTTGTCCTCGGGCTGGTGTCGCTGATGAACGACATGGCCAGCGAGATGATCACGCCGCTGCTGCCGCTGTTTCTGATCCTGACGCTGGGCAGCGGGCCTGCCGTGGTGGGGATTGTCGAGGGTGTGGCCGAGGCGACGGCCAGCCTGCTCAAGCTGATATCCGGATGGCTGGCGGATCGTGGCTGGGATGCCAAACGACTCGTGCTCGGCGGCTATGGCCTGTCAAACATCGCACGCCCCCTGATTGCGTTGGCGCTGGGCTGGAGCCTGGTATTGGGCCTGCGGTTTCTTGATCGGGTGGGGAAAGGCCTGCGCACCTCACCGCGGGATGCGCTCATTGCGAACGCCGCCCCTGCTGGCCGGCTGGGCAGGGCATTCGGTTTTCATCGTGCGATGGACCATGCAGGCGCAGTGCTCGGCCCCCTGCTCGCTTTTGTCCTGTTGAGCCAGGGATTGCCGCTGCGGGATGTGTTCTGGTACTCGGCGGTGCCCGGCGCCCTGGTGCTGTTGCTTTTGATTTTTGGACTGCCGCGGCAACACCTCACAGCATTCGCGCCGCGCACGCCGCTCAAATGGTCGTTGCTTGACAGGCGCCTGAAGGCGCTCGTAACTGCATCAGGTGGTCTCGCTCTCGCGACCACGCCTGAAGTTTTTCTTGTGTTATGGGCGCAAAGCCGCGGTCTGGACATCGCGGCGATCCCGCTGGTCTGGGCGGCCGCCAGTGCGGTCAAGATGCTGGTGGCCTTGCCCACCGGCAGCCTGTCTGATCACATCGGACGCATGCCCGTGGTGGTTATCGGCTGGAGCCTGCGCGTCATGCTGCTGGTCACACTGGCCTTTGCCGGCAATGAAACATGGCTTGTCTGGACCCTGTTTCTTGGCTATGCGGCATCGCTGGCCTTTACCGAGGCCGCGGAGCGTTCGCTTATTGGCGAATACGCACCCGCGGATTACAAGGCCACGGCATTTGGCTTTTATCACCTGATAGTCGGCATTTTCGCGCTACCGGGTGCGGTGCTTTTCGGCCTTGTATGGCAACTGTTGGGCCAGCAGACGGCCTTTTTGATGGCGGCGCTGCTTACCGTGCTCGCTGCCGGCAGCTTGTTGTGGATCGGCACCAGCGGCACCCGCTCGCAGGCCTGATCAGCAACGATTGCGTGTTTCGGCGCGCTCGTTGCTGATCCGCCAGCCGCTGGCAGTGCGGCGCAGATCGAGGGTCTTTTCCACCACGTCGCAAAAGCTCGACGACTTGTAGGATTGCAGAAAGATCGCCCGCGCAATATCCGGGTCATCGAAATTGAATTGCACAAGTACGGGGCCGAGTTCGACATGCAGATCTGTACGGCCCTCGATGCGGGCCCGTCTGCTTTCGCGCCAGGCCGCATGAGACGCAAAAGTTCCCGTGAACCCTGCAACGTAATACGTGGTGTACTCGTTGAAGCGACCGGCGCCCCAGGCATTCGCCCAGTCATGCACTAACTGGCGTACGGCGGCGCCATCGGCCCCGGCCTGCTCCGCGGGTGCCGCCGCGCCCGGCAGGGCCATGGCAAGGAGCATCAAGGCCCTGGCCAAGTTGATCGCTCTGAACCTCATGGCGTAAATATCGTCGAAAGTGCCCCTGTGGTTCAAGTTGCCATAGTGCATATCAGGATAAACCGTGCCTGCTTTACCCCTGGCTTGGCGGCCGGCAGTGCTTCGGGTGTAACCTATAAGGCCCGGGATCGGCTGCCACGAGGCCAGGTCAATACAATGCGGAGCACAAATATGAACAGGTCTTTGGTCATCGCAATTCTGCTATCGGCATTTCTGAGCGGCTGTGCCGGCTCCAGTGGAAACCCTTCGGGTGTTGCTGTTGCCGACAGGATAGATGCCGCAATGCAGGGCGGACATCGTGACGCGAACAATGTTGCCAGGGACAAATATCGGCATCCCAAAGATACGCTGCTGTTCTTCGGTCTGCGACCGGACATGACGGTGGTGGAAATATGGCCAAGCGGTGGCTGGTACGCGGAGATTCTTGCGCCAGTGCTGCGCGACGAGGGCAGATACTATGCTGCGGCGTATGACGTCGACGCGCCGGAGCAACCCGCCTACCGCGCACGTATTCAAGCGGCGTTCGAAGCAAAGCTTGCCGCTGAGCCAGCAGTTTACGACCGGGTAATTGTGACGCGCCTGGCATTACCGGGCTCTCGCGAAATTGCCCCCGCAGGCAGTGCCGATCTGGTGCTTACGTTCCGAAATACTCACACTTTCCTCAGGGCCAACGAGGCCGAGGAGATGTTTGCCACTTTTTATGCGGCATTAAAGCCCGGGGGCATGCTGGGTGTCGTTCAGCATCGTGCCGCACCGGGCACCACGCTTGAGGTCATGAAGAAAAGTGGCTATGTCACCGAAGAGAAAGTCATAGAGCTTGCCAGGGACGCCGGTTTTGTCCTGGCAGGGCGCTCGGAAGTCAACGCCAATCCCCTGGATAGCAGGGACCATCCGCAGGGGGTCTGGACCTTGCCGCCGTCTTTGCGCCTCGGTGACACCGATCGTGCCAGGTACCTGGCCATTGGCGAGAGCGACCGCATGACGCTCAAGTTCATCAAGCCCGGCCCGGGTAACGGGCCGCCACCGCCGGAATAGGTGATTTAAGGTCCCGGCTCGCTCTAATGCTCTGATCCGGCTCGTATTCCGGTGAGGACCCGGCGCCGCTAAAATTCCGGGCTGACAAGAAAAATTAGGCGGCAATCCTCCCTGGAGTCGTCTATATTTATGCGACATCCGACGCGTGCAGCCTTAGAAGAACAGTCGCTGAACTCCGGCAACGGCGTTTATGCGGACACGGCAAGCAGTGCACCGGATCAACAATCAATAAACAAACCACGAGGGTAGTTAAATGAGATTAGCGAAAATATTCGCGAGCATGTTGGCGCTCGCACTGCTGGGGCTGTCCGCGCCTGCTTTGGCACATGAAGATGGTGGGCACTTGTCACGCATGTGGGAAATCACCCCCAAGGCCGATGCCAGAGATGCGTTCAATGAGGGATTCAAGAAACACATGGAATGGCGCAAGGAAAACAATGATCCCTGGGGCTGGTCAGTATATTACGCCTCTTCAGGCAAAGGCGTGAACTCCGTTTTTGTGCGCTCAAGCGGGCATCATTGGCCGGATTTCGATGCCTACCGCGATAGCGAGTTTTCGAAACAGGCCGGCGAGCACTGGAACGCGAATGTGCATCCGCATGTCGCCCATTACGACTCCAGCATCGACAAGAGCGACAGCGAACTCTTTTACTGGCCCGAGGACGGCGGTGACTACCGATATTTCTGGGTCACTACTTTCTACCTCAAGCCCGGTCATGGCGGCGCGGCAAGGAAGGCAGTCAAGGCGGTTCACGACGAGCTGAAAGCCGCCGGTCGTAACGCGCCTCATGTCTGGCTGTGGGACCAGACGGGCAAACATTTGCCTGCCTTCTCAGTGGTGGCGGCGCGTGCGGACTGGGCCGGCTTTGACTGGCCCGAAAAGAGCGTGCGCGAAACCATGGTGGAGCGCGTGGGTGAAAAGAAAGCCGAAGCCATGTTCATGGACTTTTTCCAGCATGTGAAAGGCCAGGAGAGCCAGATATACGCCAGGGACGCGGACTTGTCGTATGACGCTGCTGAATAAACCTGGTTGATTGCCTTACTGATGACGGGCCCGCTTTGCCGCGGGCCCGTTTTTTTCAGGGCCGGCTGCGGCAATCAAGTTCTTATCACCTGCACGATCGCACCGGCGGCGACACCAAGTTGCTGCGCGGCACTGCCATTCCGGCAAGCGATTTCCAGTACGCCCCAGGCATTGATCAATGCACACAAGCCGCCTTCGCTCACATCTGAGTAGGTATTGCAGATCGCCAGGCACTGACCCTCGATCCAGACCTGCAGACCATCGGGGTCTCCCAGCACCTGTGCCTCGAGGTTGGTAATCAGGTTGCCAAACCGGTCCACAACCAGGACGCTGCCCTGCGTCTGATGCGGCGACAAGACCAGGACATTGAGATCACCGGGTACAGCATCGTCGATGAGGTCGCCAGCATCCCCGGGCACCAGCATGCCACTGGCAAGCGCCGCAGCAAGGGGTGCGAACACATCGCGACCTGCAAATGTAGTGCTGCGAGGACTTAGTGCCAGACTGTTGATAACCGTGGACGCAACCCGCCTCACAGATGCCCCGCTGACGGCATAAAGCGGGGCCAGCAGGCCATTGTCAGGTGCGACAAAACAATGACCCCCCAGGGTGACCAGCACAAGCCCTCGGTCGCTGCCCACTCCGGGGTCTACGATAGCCAGGTGAACGCTGCCGATGGGAAAATATCGGTAGGTGCGGCTCAGCCAGAACCCGGCTGCACTGATGTCCTGAGCAGGAATCTCATGGCAGAGGTCTGTGACCCTGAGCCTTGCATCGTTGCACGCAATGACGCCTTTCATACAACCGACGAAAGGGTCCCGAAGCCCGAAGTCGGTCGTGAGCGAAATCAGGCCGCAGGCTGCGAAGTCCATTACAGCTGTGGATTTATTTCCACAGACCGATAACCGCGCCCATTACGACAAACAAGACCACGTTGTACCCGGCGTTTACCAGCCACAGCTTCAGACTGCGCCGCTCAAAAAGATAGTTGGTCGCAAAAGACGTTGCCACCCAGCCCAGTCCCACGATCAGGCCCCAGTGAATTCCCACGCCTACGGATTTGTGATGCCCGATAACCACGGCCATCAGCGTTGCGGCAACAAAGGTCATTGCGAAGGCACCGCCATAGATCTTTGCGGGATGGCCTTGTTGCGCGTCTTCTTCCGTCAGCCCTGCCCCATCCAGCCAGGCCCTGAAGAACAACAGGGGCGAATACCACAGACCACCAATAACAAAGGCCAGAACCGTGGCCGCGAGCACGGCAAAAAAATTAACTTCACCAAACAAGCTTACAAAATTCATCAGACTTCCCCTTTTATTCTTATACGGGAACGCCGCAGACAAGGCCGCCGGCATGCTTAACAGTTTAGAGCAAAAGTGCGGCTGCTGCGGGCAGGCACAGCAAGCCCCAGGTTGGCTCAGGCTGCGATGAATGTCTGTACATGGCCCAAGCCTGCGGCGCTGCTTTGGATGAGGCAGCTGACGGTTCCTGAACAGGCGCTAGGAAGCAGGCAGCCCCTTTACGGCTTTGAGCTCGGCGCGGGAAACACGCTTGTCTTCTTTGTACAGGTCAATTCTGACTGGCAGAAAATCCAACTCGGGCGCGCACCACAGGTACATGCTTCGCCGTGAATCGTCCGAGTCCCTCACCAGCTTGACGGCCTGGAAACTGCCAAACGGCACTTCGACCGCTTCGACACCGAGATTTTCGACCTGGTAAGTTTTGACGCGACCACGGTCAAACAAGACATACTCTTCAGGCAAGCGGTCTTGTTTAAGGTCCTGCATCAGGGCCACATAAAGCGCCGCCCTGTTGAGCATGCCGGGCGCCAGCTCACCGCTGACCTGCTCACCGCGCTCCACGCCAACGACGCTGCCTTTAGCCCAATCGAAATTTACCTCTGCATCGTGATTTTTGCTGATGGTGTCCGTGAGTGTGTAATCGAGCGGCACTACAGAATTGTCCTGCCAGATCAGCCTGCTGCTCTCCTCAATTTCACCACGCGCAAATACGCGGACGAGGCCGCGCGGACGCGTGAGCGTACGGAACAGGTAAGCACCGTCGTTGGCCGTCGTCAGCGCCATCGAAAGATCGCCGCTCGCGATACTGGCCCGGACCTTGTAGGCCGCCTCAAACTCCACAGGCCCCCTGTCAGCGGCCAACGCGAAAGGCGTCAGCAGGCACAGGGCAAGTGCCAGCCAGCAGCTGCTGTCAGGCAAAAACTGTCTTTTCTCCAAAGCCCGGTCTCCTCGTACAGGAACTGATTCACCACAGGGATTAGACATGAATCCCGCGGCTAGTTTCGCAAGTCCGAGGGTAAAACCGGCGACACCAGCAATTCTCTTACGATTTTCCAGGCGGCCTCCGGGTCATCCTCGCCAGCGTTATCTCGCACATGGTCCGCGACGAGCTGCTTGCCAACATAGACCGTGGCGATGAAACTGCGATAGGCATCAAACACCGCCAGGCGCTGACGTGCACGTTGCGCCGAGAGCAAGCGGTAATTGATCAGCCATTGCACCGTGGTTTCAGCGTCCCACTCTCCGTCCAGGTAGCGTCTTGCGCCTTCGATGTCGGCAAAAGCCAGGCCCTCGCTCAGCGACATTAGCTCGAGATACCGGTATGCCTGCGCACGATCAAATCCCGCCAGATCGAAGAGCACATCCCGCTCGAAGCGCACGCGCTCATCACCCGGGAAAATCAGGTCGACAGCAAAACTCGCTATGCCTTCTTCAATCAGGGTCTGGGGACTGAACAGAGTCTGCACGGTAAATTCTTTCCAGCCTTTGCCCTGAACCAGCTGCGCGTCTTTGAGCACGTTGCTCACATGATGGCCCGGGTAGCCTTCATGACAGCCCATGTCAACTGCGCGATCAATATATATAGGCAGATCGGTATTGATCTTGATCACACTGAAGCCGTTACCGCGATATTCATGATGGGTAAGCCAGTTAACGCCGCTTGCGTATTCGATTTCGAGCTTCTCATCGGGCAGATCAAGGATTCTGCGGGTGCGCTCGCGGCATTCTTTAACGGCCGCCTCGAATACACTGGCCAGGCGGTCCTTTGGAATGATGAAATTTTTTCGGAAACTGTCAATGCGTTCGGACAGCAGGCCCTGCCCCGGCATGATTCTGTTGATCTTGGCATGCAATTCAGTGATGTATTGACGGGCATCGATGTCCGGAACAGTCATGTCAAAAACACTGGCAGCCTCCTGCATGAAGCCCTGGCGAGTGCCCCCCAGCATGTCGGCACGAATCGCCACCGACATCAGCTGAGATTGCAGAAACGCGCGCCTCTTCGAAAGTTCTGCGGCTTCGTTGGCGGGGGGCGATTTAATCGCGGCGACGGTCTGGCGCGCCTGGCGAGAGATTTCCTCGATGCCGGGGGCGTCTTGCTCCGCCGCCTCCCGCGCTGCAGGGGAACCGTAATATGAAACGACAAAGCTCGGATCGTGCGTGCCCAGCGCCAGTACCAGCCCCAGATAGGCATCTGCCGCCGCCTCCAGACTGATAGGGTCGGGGGCGCGCGCCTGCTTCGAGCAAGCCAGCAGGCAGCAGATCGTAATTGCAGCTACGCCGGAGGCGCGTAGGGATGTGTTGCGCGTGCTGGTCATGGCGCAGCCATGTTAAGCCGACTGCGCGTGGATGCAAAGGCGCAAATGGCTGAGCAGAAAAAAATACCCACGTCCCTGTGGGAAAAGTCCAACAATCCTGCCGGCGGCCCCGCAGAGGGCGGACTCGGGGACGCCAGAACGGTTGGCAAAAAAAGCACGCCGCAAAAACCAGTCCGGATAACCGGGGCTCCCACGGCTGGCAAACTTGTCCTGTAGTCGGCGGGCTCACGGCCCGGTCGCGCAGAGTTACGGGAAGTGACCCTGCCCGAACAACCGGTTTTCGGGACAAATTTCAGTCTACGGAAACGATCAGTTCCGCGTGGTTAACAATTGTTGCACTGGCGTGCCAAGCGGCCAGCAGCTGAGCAAGTCTGGCTCAACGGCCAGCACGGATATGGCGGCGCCAGACTTCGAGAGGATTCCATTCAGGTAACGGCAACAGGTCTGCGCTGTTGACTGCGGGGCGCTTTGACCACTCCTGGCCCTGCCGTGTCGGCAGCTGTTGTTTTCCAATGGCAGCATCAGTGGAAAAATAACTGCGCGAATCGACCAGAAATCTGTGCAAATCCGAAAGGTTGTCCATCGGCATGTCTTTAACTTAATTTCAACGGACTCGAAGTCTAGTCAATCAGGACGCAGAAAAGGCGTCCAATTTTTGAATTTTTGTGAAGACCCGTCCCCTGAAGTGAAATAGTCACGCCGGGAAGTGGCAGATTCTCCGAAAGGTGAGATTGACCCGTGGTTCCGACACGGTACGGGTACTGCGCTTGGGGACCTGGTGCAGCCAGTTGCGTTGCGTATCACCGCGCATTATCAGCAAGCTGCCAGACTGCAAGGCAATCTTGAACGTGGCCAGCCCATTTTCGCGCCACCGCCGATGACGCATCTGAAACTCCCGCTCGGCACCGAGGCTCAAGCTGGCAATGACCGGCTGCCGGCCGAGTTCGGGTTCATCGTCAGCATGCCAGGCGACGCTGTCATTGCCGTCTCTGTAGAGGTTGATCAGCACCGACGTGAATCGGGTGCCCGCACCTTCCTCGACACGGTCGCGGATTTCTGCAAGCAAACCTGACCATGGACGCGCCCGCATTGGAATTCCGGAATAACTGTAATCGAGCCGGGCATCGCCGTACCAGGCATTGAGACGTGGAATCAGCACCTCTCGCCCGTACATTCTGATGCGATCCTGGCGCCATTCGATAGCGCCCTCCTGCATCAACTCGTCGAACCAGCATTTTGCGACTTCGGGCTTGATAAAACCGGGCCGGTACTCCAGGTCTGCACCGGGCAGGCTCGGCCGGAAGGTCGCTGCAAGGTCCGGGTGATGGTGGTCAAACAGATCGGGCATTTACATCGAAGTGGTTGTATTGCTTTGTTATACAAGCAGTTTCAAGCCAGGCGGGTTGCAAATGCGCGTGCCTGCAAAACCCCGTCGGCTGTCTATACTGTAACTGATGACCGACCCTTAATTGCAGCATGAGCAGTAGCTACCGCGGCGAGATCCACTGTCAGGTGAAACAAGCAAAATAAGGTACCGCGGTTTTCGGGAGCAGTGTATGACCGACGTTCTGGACAAGTTACAGGCAGACCATGCGCATATTGCCCGCCTGCTGGACATGTTCGAAGAGGAGGTCAAACTAATACATGCAGGTGAAAACCCGGACGCGGCCCTGATGCAGGACATCATGGGCTACATGACCCATTACCCCGATCTCATCCATCATCCGCTGGAAGATCTCGTCTTCGAGCATGTTATGCGCCTGGATGAGTCTGCCCGGCATGTGCTGGAATCTCTGAGCGATGAACATGACAAGATCGCCCATGCAGGTCATGACCTGAAGATGTGCGTGGACAGCCTGGAAAGCGAATCACTGGTCAGGCGCGACACGCTGGACAAGCTCGCCACCAATTATCTGGCGCTGTTGCGCAGCCATATGCTCGATGAGGAAAAATACGCCTTCCCGCTGGCACGCAAGCTGCTCGATGAGGCCGAGTGGGAAAAGATTCGCGCGGAATTCAAGGTCAAGGATCACGAGGTTTTTGGCCATGCACTGGATACCCAGTACCAGACGCTGTATCACTCCATCACGGGCACATCAGACTAGACGTAGCGCTGCAGGATTTTTCCCAGGGCCTCCGATCCGGGACACAACGCCTCGAACTCGATCTCATTCAGGGGGCGGGCAACCGTCCTGGCGATCTCGTGCATATTCTTCTGCTGTTCATTGATGTACAGGAGCCCCGTTACGATTTCGCCTTTCCGGCGCCGCTCCTCCAGGTAAGTAAACGCGGCACTGCGACTGGTCGGGTCGAAATCCTTGTCGATTTTGCGCAATACGATCTGGCTGCCGTCATGCATTTGCACTGGCATGGCCTCGCCTTCGTCATAGGCCGCCTTGATTTGCGCTGCCGGCGGGATGAAATCTGTGTGAATAGCGGCATGCGAGAATTCGCGGGTATGCGAATAGCTCTTGGTAGATGCCTCGTGATCATTAAAGGTTACGCAAGGCGACAGGACATCCAGCATTGCAAAGCCATCATGGGCAATAGCCGCCTTGATCAAGGGCACCAGCTGATCTTTGTCGCCAGAAAACCCACGAGCGATGAAAGTTCCCCCCAGGGCCAGGCCCGCCAGCACCGGATCGATGGGTGTTTGTTCATTTACCTCGCCCTTCTTGGCCTGGCTGCCGACATCTGCGGAGGCTGAGAATTGTCCTTTCGTCAGACCATACACGCCGTTGTTTTCGATGATGTAGACCATGTTCAGGTTGCGCCGCATGGCATGGGCAAACTGACCCATGCCGATGGACAAGGAATCG